>NZ_JBOEQF010000107.1:0-7093 GCF_050689315.1 Aerococcus sp. L_32 | reverse complement strand
ACAGATAAAAACCAAGCAGTTCAAGCGATTTCTGATCAAATCGCAGAAAAAGCAAGACTTGGTGCAGAACGCGTTTTAGGGACAAATATTCAAAATGTTAAAGTATCTGCCGCACCGTATGATGCGAGCCAAGTAAGCCAACAAGGTCGCGGTCAAAACCAGGCGCGCGTTAGATAATCTTGGTCAAATAGGACCGAATTTTGATAGGGGGCACAGAGCATATGAAACAACCACCACGTAGTTGGTATCCATATAGAAATCGTATTATTGGCGGATTGATTGCTTTCATTTTTGGTTTACTGTGGATGTGGTTAGGTTTTGGACCTGCCTTATTTATCCTAGTATTCTCAGTAATTGGATACATTGCAGGGGCATATTTTGATGGTCAAATTGACTTAGGAAGCTGGTTCTCATTTTTCAATTTTTAGCGTCATATCGTTTGAGTTAAGTAGATAAATTTGCTATGATGATTAAAACTTATTGGTTATATATTTAATAATAAAAGAAATGGGGTATTTTACATGTCAGAAAACGTAAAACACACAAATGATTTAACTTTTGAAAACCGTGTTTTGGAAAAAATTGCTTTTTATACAGTTCAAAACATTGATGGTATTTTAGAGTTAAAAGGCAACTTTACTTCAGGAATTAAGAACTTCTTCTCTAACGGCGAAGACGAAACTAAAGGTGTTAGCGCAGAAGTTGGTAAAAAAGAAGTAGCTTTAGACCTTGAAGTGATTGCTGAATATGGCAAAGATATTCCAGCCGCTTTTGACAAAGTGACTAAATCAGTGAAAGAAAATGTTCAACAAATGACCGGTTTAACAGTTGTTGAAGTGAACATGAACGTAAACGACGTGTTAACACGAGCTGAGTATGAACGTGACCAAAATGAACAAAAACGTGCAGCTGAACAACAACGTCGTCAAGCAAACCAAAGTGGTCAATACACTGACGGTTCACGGGTACAATAAATTTCACCTACAGGAGGCGAATTTACACTCGTCTCTTTTTCCTTGAAATCACCTATGTGAAACGGTTTCTTATGAATTTTGTTTGACAATTATAGGCTCGATGCTTATACTTATTTTGAAATCAGATAACTATATCGATGATAAGAGACAAGCTTTAGGATTGGACATTAGGGACAAGTTGGTTAGTGAGAAACTTGCAAGATCATATAGCGAACCACTCTTTAGATCGCACCGAAACAGATGGCATTATGCACATGTGATAAGGTGTACGGGTTGCCCCCATTATCAGCAATTGAGGATAAGGTATGCCCTGCATATATTATCGAACTTGGGTGGAACCACGCATATTGTTTCTTAGCGTCCCATTCTAGTCTTTTAGGCTAGGATGGGGCTTTTTTATTTTTCAAAAGGAAAAAGGAGGAAAAACATGATTGACTTAGTATTCCCAGATGGGGCTAAAAAATCATTCGAAGCAGGCGTGACTGGTCGTGACGTTGCTGCATCAATTAGTAACTCATTAGCAAAACGCGCATTAGCGGCTAAAATTGACGGTGAATTGGTGGACTTAAATGCCCCAATTAATGAAGGTGGCGCGATTGAAATCGTTGACCCTAAACATGAAGATGCATTAGGTATCTTACGTCATTCTACTGCCCATTTAATGGCGCAAGCGATGAAACGTTTGTATCCAGGCATTAAATTTGGTGTCGGTCCAGCCATTGAAACAGGTTACTATTATGATACGGACCAAGAAAAACAAATTACTGAAGAAGATCTACCAGTAATTGAAGCTGAAATGGCTAAAATTGTAAAAGAGAATTATCCAATTGAACGTCGTGAAGTGACGCGTGCTGAAGCGAATGAAATCTTTGCGGATGATGAATATAAATTAGAAATCATCGCAGATTTACCAGAAGATGAAACGTTAACAGTATACTCACAAGGGGAATTCACTGACCTTTGTCGTGGAATCCATGTACCATCAACTGGTTACATTAAAGAATTCAAACTATTATCTGTTGCCGGTGCATACTGGAGAGGTAACTCAGATAACAAAATGATGCAACGTGTTTACGGTACAGCATTCTTTGAGAAACGTGACTTGAAAGAGTTCATCAAACAGCGTGAGGAAGCTAAAGAACGTGACCACCGTAAATTAGGTAAAGAATTAGATATCTTCATGGTAAATCCTGAAGTTGGTTCTGGTTTACCGTTCTGGTTACCAAAAGGTGCAACTGTTCGTCGTATTATCGAACGTTACATCGTTGATAAAGAAGAATCACTAGGTTATGAGCATGTGTATACACCAATTATGGCAGATGTTGAATTTTATAAAACTTCTGGACACTGGGACCACTACCATGAAGATATGTATCCACCAATGGATATGGGTGACGGTGAACAATTAGTTTTACGTCCAATGAACTGCCCACATCACATGATGGTTTATAAAAATGATATTCACTCTTATCGTGAATTCCCAATTCGGATTGCGGAATTAGGTATGATGCACCGTTATGAAAAGTCAGGCGCTTTATCTGGTTTACAACGTGTACGTGAAATGACTTTAAATGATGCGCATATCTTTGTACGTCCAGACCAAATCAAAGAAGAATTTACGCGAGTACTGCAATTAATCAAACAAGTCTATGATGACTTTAATATTACAGACTACCGCTTCCGTTTATCTTACCGTGATCCAGAAAATACGGATAAATACTTTGATGATGACGAAATGTGGGAAAAAGCACAAGCAATGCTAAAAGAAACAATGGATGACTTAGGTTTAGAATATTTTGAAGCCATTGGTGAAGCAGCGTTCTATGGTCCTAAATTAGATGTTCAAATGAAAACTGCTTTAGGTAACGAAGAAACAATGTCTACTGTTCAATTAGACTTCTTATTACCAGAACGCTTTGACCTAACTTACGTTGGTCAAGACGGTCAAGATACACACCGTCCAGTGGTTATCCACCGTGGTGTCGTTTCAACAATGGAACGTTTCGTAGCTTACCTAATCGAAGAATACAAAGGTGCCTTCCCAACTTGGTTAGCACCAGTTCAAGCGAAATTAATCCCAGTTAACGACGACGCACATGGTGACCATGTTGAAGAAATCCGTCGTCGAATGAAGGCTGCTGGTATGCGTGTTGAAGTGGATAGTCGTAACGAAAAAATGGGTTACAAGATTCGTGAAGCACAAACCCTTAAAATTCCATACCAATTGGTATTTGGTGACAACGAAATCGCTGAAAACACAGTAACAGTACGTCGCTATGGTTCAAAAGAAACACTATCAATGCCGTTTGATGAATTCTTAGCGCAATTAGAACAAGACATCAAAGAATATAAATAAAAGGGTGTGAGAGTCGACGCGCAGAAAGGAAACGTTGGAAGATTAAGGCAGTAGATGGCGCAGTCAGCTACAACTTAAACTGAAACGCAGTTCTTTCTGGAGACTCGAACCCAACTAAAGGGTGTAAGCGAGACCGCTAAGCTCAACAACTATTCTGAAGTGGACTTGAGATGGCCGAGCGCACCCGACTAAACAGGGTTAGGGAGTCGACGCCCTACTGATATAAGGTAAAAAAACGCCAATAACACTTGTTATTGGCGTTTTTTACTATGCACAAATAAAAAGAGAGATTGAATTTTCACCCAATCTCACTGCTATTTCTATAAATATAATTCCTTGGCTTGTAATACGGGCTCTAAGTGACCTAATGGAATGGTTGCCATACTTGGGCGTAAGGTTCCTTTATTTTCATCGCGTCCTTGGATTACCAATTTGGCGTCGTCTTGACCGTAAATATTGATCCCTTTAACGATTAGTTGTTGGGTTTGGTCACTAGAATAACGGTTGAATAATATCGCTAACTTCACGAAAGGCAATTGTGTCATCATTGGGTAGTCACCCATAGAGTCGCCAAATACCATAGCTGGTTGCTTGCCGTGATCAGCTACCATGAAGTTTTTAATCACTTCTACTTTTCCCAAGCCCTTAGTGATAAAGGTGCCTTCTTCTAGACGTGAATCCATAATGCCATTTTCATCCACGTCGTAGCACTGGCCGAAAACTTGGCTTGCGTCTAAGTTGAAAGGTGCTTCAGTGACCACTGAACGAACCAAGTCAATTGGACTAGCGGAAATGACATAGATGGTGATGTTGTTGTCTTTAAGCACTTGCCATAAATGTAAGATTTCATCTGGGATTCGAATCCCTTGTTCGAAAGAGGCTTCTACTTTTCCGACCTTGCTCTTAATATGTGGGCTAGAAAATAGTCGGCGTAGGGCGATTGGTTTATTCAAAGCATCTTGGAATACAGCTACAGATAGGGCTTTAAATTCTTCAACAGTATAGCCTTTAAACCAGTAAATCGGAGAGTTTTCGCCTGGCGTTCTTCGGAATTCACTACCTGCTAGTTGGTAGAACAAACGCAATTTCGCTGCAAATTCGTTGAATTGGGTCCATTCCTTCACTTGTTCTAGTGGCAAGCGTTCGTTCTCGTCTAGGGCGATATAGTCGGTATATAAGAATTGGTATTGGGCGATGATGTCGTCCGCCAAATCAATATAAGTTGCCATATTTTTTGAATTCGGGAAAATAGGTTGGTTGAAATTCATCGGGCCTGTAGTTAAGACGTCATAGAATTCATCTGGTGTCATCTTGTAGGCCAAGTGATCAATCATATACATCATTAGATGATCTTCAATATCATGCATGATTGTAGTGTTGTCAAAATCAAATATAGCGTAATCAGTATCTTGCTTGCTAACAATTGCTTCTGAAGCTGATTCACGAATCACTGTATTCAGACGTTCGATAACAAAGGGGTCCCATTTTTGTTGGTTGATATTTAATGGCATAAAAATCTCCTCGCATATTTATAAATAAATTGATTTATCACTAACTTACATCACATTATAAAGTAAGCGTAATAATTTCATGTAAAATCTAAGTCATAATTAAGTAAATGAAATCTTTACCTGAAGTCACACTCTGGGTCGTGGTGGTTATAGACACCAATCGTCTCTAAAAATGATTCGATTGTGGTTGGCCCGACAAATTTAAACCCGCGTTTCTTCAGTAATTTCATCAGCGCTTTATTGATTTCGTCTTCATTTCCGTCAAATTCGACCACCAATTGTTGTGCTGTTTGGTAGATGAAATCTCTAAAACTTGGAAAATGAGTATCTTCCTCGATTGCTAGCGCACACTGGGCGTTGTTTATCATAGCTTGGATTTTTTGGCGGTGACGAATGATCCCTTCATCAAGCATAAGCCGGTCAACATCAGTTTCATCAAACTTGGCCAAGGCCTCCAGGTCAAAATCAGCAAAAGCTGCTCTAAGTGCTGGCCGTTTTTTCAGGATAATAGCCCAGGATAAACCAGCTTGCATGGATTCTAAGCACAGGGCCTCAAAGACTTCCTGACTAGTGGTTTTATCTTGACCCCATTCCTCGTCATGATAAGCAATCATGTTTGGGGTATTGGCAAATTGACAGCGTATGACCATGAAAAAACTCCTTCACTTTGCAAGTTTCACTAGGATTTACTAGTGTGTCCAAATTATAGCAAATTTAATCCAATTATAATAGTTAGGTTCGTTATAAACGATTACTCTTGATTAAAATGAGGTATTATCAATATCTTGAATCTTTCAATATAATGAAGTTGTGAAAAGAAAATAATTTGATATGGGGGAAGGTTATTATGAAGCATTTTGTGAAGTTGGGATTATTGGGTTTATCGGCAACGGTGCTTGCAGCGTGTTCTAGTTATAGTAGTGAGGAAACTACTATTCGAGTCGCGACGTCACCGGGTCCTTATAGTGAGTTATTTCTAGACCAAGTGGCCCCTAAGTTAGAAGAAGAAGGCTATACAGTTGAAGAAATTGAGTTTACGGATTTGCGGTCAGCGGATGTTGCCTTACAAGAAGGGTCAGCAGACTTAAATGTTGACCAACATTCCTTATATTTAGCTAACTTTAATGAAGAAGCGGGTGCAGAACTAACGGCTGTGACACCGGTACCGACTGTGCCAACAGGTTTGTTCCCAGGTACAAAGGATGATTTGGCTGCTGTCTCAAGCGGGGACCGTGTGGGTATCCCGGATGACCCATCAAATTATACGAGAGCTTTACTCGTTTTGCGGAAAGCGGGCTGGATAAAATTCAGTGAGGATGCCAACCTCGAGAATTTAACGGTTGATGACATCTCAGAAAATACGGCGGGCATTGAAATTGTACCAATGCAATCAGCGTCAATCCCAAGAACCTTGGAAGATTTAGCCTACGCCATTATTCCAGGCTCAATCGCGTATGACGCGGGCGTTGACTTCTCAACTATGATATTAGCGGAGGATGTGCGGGAAGACTTGTTACTGCAAGCTGTAGTTTCCACTCCTGAAACAGCGGAAGAAGATTGGGTGCAAGCAGTCGTGGATATCTATAATTCGGACGATTTTCAATCGCAAATAGAAGAAATCAATAATAGTTCAGATGAAACTTATTGGATCATTCCAGATTAAGAAATCCGAAAGAAAGTGTGAATATTTATAGAAAGCGTTTACATCGCTAGGCCGTTTCCTATATGATAGGGGTATCAAGAGAATAGGAGTGATGTACATGGTGGAAGTTTACACAAACTACTGGGAAAATCGACGCGATGGTGTTCGAAAGGAACATGGATCATATGCTAGCGAAGAAGCGGCCTTTGAGGGGATTCGAAGCTGGTGGACACTTCATCAAGAAAAGTATACCGATGTGGATAAACGACGGACCAATTCAGGTGCCCTAGAAATTACATATGGTGATGACAATTACTACTATCGTATTGAGAAACGGCATTTGGACAAGTTACCATCGACTAAATGTAAGTTGAGAAGTCCTGGTGAGATTGACAGTAAACGTAAACTGGAGCAATTAGATGAGGAAACCTTCCTATTTGAAGAATTAGCAGAACCTTATCGTGACCTGCTACTTGTTGCAATGGGGAATGGCCAGCGGGTCAAGGACTTTATCTACGATGAAAAAGGGCGACCAATCCGCGAGCTGACTAAAGTATAAAATTTGAGAGAAATGATTGACAAAGAGATTGCAGGATGTTATGCTATTGGA
>NZ_JBOEQF010000106.1:0-7103 GCF_050689315.1 Aerococcus sp. L_32 | reverse complement strand
ATTACGACGCCCTATTATTTTAGATGATAAACGTTTACAAGTTGGTTATAACGAAGATGAAATTCGTCGTTTCTTACCAAGAAGCGTTCGTAAACTTGAATTACAACAAGCGTTGGCCTCTTACGAAGAACAAGAAGCACACGCAAATTAAATTTTAAAACAAGATAATATGATGGAAAGAGTGCAAATTTCTGTACTCTTTTTATTTTCTCAAACTAAATTACTTTAACTTTCGCATCAATTAGTTTACACTACTTATTAATAGATTGGGGTGATTACGATGGAAATGGAGTATATTAACGAAAATACTATCCGCGTGTTTATAGATACTGATGATTTAATTGAGCGAGGCATCTCGTTTATGGATATCATGAGCAATCAAAACGAAGTTGAGCATTTTTTCATGAGTATCCTTGAAGAGGTCGATGTGTCCCAGAAATTCCAACACACTGAAGCGATCACTTTCCAAGTAATGCCAAAAAGGAACGGTATCGATTTGTATATCAGTAAAGGTTTTGGCGATGACAATGAAGAAGATAGTGCTTTCCAGCAATTAATGGAAACAATTGGCGAGCTTGAGGATGAAGATAAAGAAAATGCAAATGAACGCCAAAACGTCTTAGATGACCTCGCTAACCAAGAGGCAGACAAGAAGAAAAAAGCAGCGAGTTCTGAAACAGAGGAACCTCGTGTTCCTAGAGAAATTACTTTAGTCTTCCGGATTTTTGAAGATTTCCTAGCTTTCGCGCGTGACTTTAAAGATGAATTTTCACAAGTAGACTTATACGTTTATAACGAATCTTACTTTGCCTTGATTAAATTTGAAGCAAACGAATTAACAGATGATGAAATTGAAGATTTAATTTCATTCGCCGAAGAATACGCTGAAGTATCCGCATTGAATGCTGGATTAGTCCGTGAACGCGGTCATGAAATTGCTAGAGGCAACGCGAGTGTCCAAATTCGTCGCGCATTTGGCTAAGACAAACCATAGAATTCATAAACCAGTTACCCAAATCGGTTGGCTGGTTTTTTTGTGGCAAAATTTGCCTTCAATCAAAAAGACAAGGATCCATTTGAATCCTCGCCCCTTCTTACTTATGTTATTTTCTAGTTTTATAATGAAGCTAAGTCAGCTAATTCTTCAGCTGTGACGTTACCAAAGTAGTTTTTAATGTTAATGCTGTTGAAAATATCGATTAAATTTTCACGGCTATATTCTTGTCCAATCAAGGCATTTTCAACGTCAGTAATTTCCCCTAAACCAAAGAAGTCACCGTAGATTTTACATGCTATAATTTTACCTTTAGAAATGTTAAATTGGAATTCGATTTGGCCAGCCGGCGTTCTTTCATCTCTGATGATTTCAAAGTCCGGGTTTTCTCCGTAGTTCCAGTCATCATTATTGGTATATTGTTGACGAAAGTCTTCAATCCATGCCCAGTCATCATCAGTTAAGACATATTCCTGGATGTCTTCAAGATTTTCAACATCGAATATATTACGTAATAAAGCTGTTCTAAAGTCGAATAGAGTCATATTTTGAGCGTTAGCATCCATATGGGGTTTGATATTGGTTACACGAGAACGGATTGATTTAACCCCTTTCGCCTTTAATTTAGCGGCTTTAGGTTTCAATACTTTCGTTGTTTCATCAATATTGACATCAAACATCAAAGTGCCATGTGCTGTCATTCGATTATTTTTAGAATACATGGCATTACCAGAGAATTTTTGGTCACCGATTACAAGGTCATTACGCCCTCTAAGTTCAGCGCCTTCAACACCCATTTTGCCAAGTGATTCAATGATAGGCTCGGTGAATTTCTTAAAGTCCCTAAATGAGTTGCCGTCATCATTAGTGATGAAACAGAAGCAAATGTTGCCTAAATCGTGGTATACTGCCCCTCCACCTGAAAAACGGCGGACAACGTGGACCTTATGTTCTTTCACATAAGGTTCATTAATCTCAACATGGGTATTTTGATTCTTACCAATAATAATCGAAGGTTCATTGATATAGAAAAGCAAGATAGGTTCATCTAACTTCTTCTCGTTCAATAGAAAATATTCAATCGCCAAGTTAATAGTGGGGTCAAAAATTTCTTCCCCGTTACGTTCATTTTTTACATAATACATAACTTACTACCTCTCAATCCTAGACTATATTTTGAAATGTTATATCTACTATTTTAGTCTAAATTTGGGATAAATCAAATTCGTAAGCGTAGCGCGGACTACCTGATGGCATATAAAGTAAGCCTGTTCTAACAAAACCGTTACGTTTCAAGGTTTTCTGCATCATGACATTGTCTGGATGTGTATCAATTCGTAATGAGGCAATGTTATTGACTACCCCCATTTTTTTGATATCTAAAAACATTTGTGTAGTGACTTTACGACCACGTAAATGTTGGGAAACCATGACACGGTGAATCGCCAGATAAGGGCCCTCTATAGTCCATTTGCCTTTAGCAAGGTTTTCTTCGTATAGTTCATCGTAAGTATCCAAAACACAGAAGCCTGCAATCTCTGTGGTATCGCGTTGCTCCCAGACAAAGCCTTGGTCACGCCTTGTCGCATCTAATAGAATTTCGCTGGATACTGATCCCTTTTGCCATTGATCTATGTTATTCATTGCAAGTAACGCAATCGCATCTTCAAGCATCCCAGTTAATTGCGCCATATCGCCCTCAACTGATCCGCGAAGTGCTAGTCCCATATTAATATGACTCATTCATGTCTTCTCCTAAGTTAATTTTTTACTTTGAATAAATTCAACTTATTTTATCAGAATGAATCTTTAAATCATAGATAGAATATCACTAAAAACCTATAATGAAATAAATTTAATTTTCCAATAATTGCTATATAAAAAGCACAGGTTCCGCTAACAATTGGGTTCTTCCTGTGCTTACTTTGTCGCTATAAAACTGTATTTGCAAATTATTCAGCTAGTTGGCTTTGAAAGACCACTTAATATAAAAACGTGGAAAACAGGTGGTTAACCCATTTTCCACGTTTCATTATTTCTAAAGAAGTGCTTCTCAACGAATAAATTTTCTAATTGGTTTGTTCTAACACGTTAGCAAATTCACCTGCAACATCATCACTATCTGACCACGCCGGTTTGTCAGCACCTAATGTTACTTCATCCATTACGGCAGCCGTTTCTTCAGATTGGTAAGCTTCCACGATTTTTTGGAAGTCTTCATTATCTGCATCTTCAGCTCTGATAACAATCGCATTTTTGTATTGTGCGCCAACATTATCTAAGTTGTCGGTATCAACAAAAATGGCATCGTCAGAAGGATTCAATCCAGCATCCACTGCATAGTTTGTATTTGAAACCACTAAGTCAGCATCCGCAAGAGATCGCGGAACCTGTGCTGCATCCACTTCAGTAATGTTTAAGTTTTTATCGTTGGCAGTAATATCACTCACTGTAGGTGAAATTCCTGCAGCTTCATCTAATTCAATCAGACCAGCTAAGGCCAACAATTGTAAGGCACGACCACCATTTGTCACATCATTTGGAATGACAACTGAAGCACCGCCTGCTAAATCATCAATATTTTCAACCACAGCTGAGTAGGCACCCATTGGTGAAATGAAAGTATAACCAATCGGTTGTAAGTCAGCATCATTTGCATTCACATAGTCAGCTAAGAAAGCTAAATGCTGGAAGGCATTTAAATCTAGTGACCCATCTGCAAGTGCATTATTGGGGGTTGTATATTCAGAAAATTCTTCAATATTCAGTTGAATACCTTCATCTTCTAAACGACTTGCTACGTCATCCCAAACATCGTGGGCTGCAGAACCCACAACACCAATCGTATATTCAGAAGTTTCTTCTGTGTTGGCTGCTTCACTTGAGGCTGATGAATCTGATTCAGTAGACCCACCATTACCACAAGCGGCTAAAGCGAACACTGACGCCAATAAAGTAGCTGAAAATTTCACTTTCTTATTCATCCAATTTCCCCCTCTCAATACAAATTGAATTGGTTATTCAGCTGGTTCGCTTTGATTTACAACATCTTCAAAGTCAGCGGCGATGTCATCGTTGTCTGTCCAAGCTGGTTGGTCAGCGCCTGATGTTACTTCGTCAATTTTAGCTGCAGTTTTGTCAGATTGGTAAGCTTCCACAATTGTTTGGATGCCTTCATTTTCCGCATCTTCAGATCTTACAACAACAGCATTTTTGTATTGTGCACCTAAAGAACCTAAGTCATCAGTATCTAAGAAAATTGAATCTTCCTCAGGTACTAAACCGGCATCTACTGCGTAGTTAGTGTTGGCAACTACTAAGTCAGCATCAGCAAGTGAACGAGGTACTTGAGCTGCGTCAACTTCAGTAATTTCAATGTTTTTAGGGTTAGCAGTGATGTCTTCAACACTTGGTGTAATACCAGCAGCATCATCCACTTCAAGTACGCCTGCTAATTCTAATAATAATAAGGCACGACCAGCGTTAGTCACGTCGTTAGGGATAACAACTGTACCACCATCAGCTAAATCATCGATGCTTTCTAATGATTCTGAGTAAGCACCCATTGGAGAGATATAAGTATAACCAACTGGTTGTAAATCAGCATTGTTTGATGCCACAAATTCAGCTAAGTAAGCTAAATGTTGGAAGGCATTTAAATCTAATGACCCATCTACTAAAGCAGTGTTTGGTGTTACGTAGTCAGTAAAGGTTTCAACATTTAAGGTGATGCCTTCATCTGCTACACGTTCAGCAACGTCTTCCCATACTAAACGTTCAGTATCACCAACGACACCAACAGTGTATTCAGCTTGTTCTTCAGTTGCAGATTCTGATGCAGCTGAATCACTTTCGTTACCAGTTGTACCACAAGCAGCTAAAGCAATGATTGAAGCAAAGATTGTTGCAGATAATTTAAATTTGTTATTCATCATAATTCTCCTCCAAAATTTGATTAGTGACAGATTTTTTAGTGCTCTACTTTTTTCACCAAGCGATCAGCGATAGCTTGAGAGATAAAGACAATAATTAGGATAATGATTGTAGAAATAATCGTTACATCTGTTTGGAATCGGTTATATCCGCGTGTGATAGCCAAGTTACCAAGACCACCACCACCGATAGTTCCGGCCATAGCTGTTAATCCAATCACATTGATAATTGACAATGCAGATACACGGATAATACCTGGTAAGGCTTCTTTTAAGTAAACTCTGAAGACAATATCTCCAGTAGACAAGCCCATCGCTTGTGCCGCTTCGATAACACCAGGGTTTACTTCAACCAAGGCATTTTGAATCTGACGAGCATAGAATGGCACAGTAGCTACGACTAATGGCACGATTGCTGCAGTTGTACCGATTGAAGTACCAGCGATGAGTCTAGTGATATTCACAAGTAAGGCAATCATAATAACGAATGGAATAGACCGGAAAATATTCACAAACTTGTCTAAGACACCGTAAACGGCAGCGTTGGCTTTTAATCCTTTAGGTTGGGTTAAGACTAACCAAACACCTAATCCAAGACCAAGAACAAATCCAAGTCCTGCAGTCCAAAGTGTCATATAAAGTGTTTCAATTGTTGCTTCTAGAAATTCATCAGGAATACTTGCTGCATTTGGTAAGATACTTTCGATAAAATTCATTATGCATCAACCTCCTCTTGAATATAGTGGTCGCCTTCGACTTTGTATTCTTCTAAAGTGATACCTTCATAAGCAATAAAATCAATAGCTTCTTGTACTTTTGCATCTTCTCCACTTAGGCTTAGTAATAAGGTACCCACTGGAATATTTTGTAAGATTTCAATGTTACCGAATAAGATGTTCGCTTTCACTTGGAATTGCTCTGTTAATTTTGAAATTAACGGATCTCCAGTTGAAGCACCTGAGAAGGTCACGCGGATTACGCGGTCAGCTGGGTGAATATTCAATAATTCTGGTTTGCTTAAAACTTCTTGAATACCCTTTTCAATTGGAGACGCAGACTCGATAAAGTCTTTGGTCAATTTTTGTTGTGGATTTCTGAAGATATTGAAAATCGTATCTTGTTCAACAACCACACCATGCTCCATTACCGCCACACGGTTACAAATTTCTTTGATAACGTGCATTTCGTGGGTAATGATGACAATTGTTAGGTTTAAGCGTTCATTCAATTCTTTCAATAATTCAAGGATTGATGAAGTTGTTTTGGGGTCTAAGGCAGAAGTCGCCTCGTCACATAACAAGACATCTGGATCATTAGCCAAGGCTCTCGCAATCGCTACACGTTGTTTCTGTCCCCCGGATAGTTGGCTTGGGTAAGCATCTTTACGGTCAGCTAATCCAACTAATTCCAACAACTCATGTACTTTCTGTTTCTTCTCTTCCTTAGATAATTTAGAATCCTTCAATGGGAAAAGGACATTGCCCTCAACCGTTCTCGCATTCATTAAATTAAAGTGTTGGAAGATCATCCCAATTTTCTTACGAGAAGCACGTAATTCTGCTTCTGATAAGGCATTAATTTCTTTATCATTTACAATTACTTGCCCAGAAGTTACTGGTTGCAAGCGGTTGATAGTACGAACCAGTGTGGATTTACCAGCACCAGAGTAACCAATCACGCCAAATATTTCGCCCTCAGCGATTGAAATATTGACATCTTTTACTGCATCAACGGTACCATTTGGTGTATCAAATTTTACCGCGACGTCTTTTAAGTCGATAATTGACATCTGCTTCACCTCTACATTAACTTATAAATTTTTCCTTTTTACGCTATCGCTTCATTCTATCATAAGATGACTTACTTTAGTTTAATCTTGGTTGAATCCGCCACTAGGCAATAGCATTTTCTATCATCCTCTAATATTCATGATTCATTTTTTGGGAAAATGGCTCACGGCTTTTTCTAACACATATTTTACCAAGTGTTAAGGGATTTGGATAATACGAATATTTCATAACCCTTGATAGTATAAATAGAACACCAAACATGTGGATCTCATAAACAAAAAAGTCCAGTAGACACTCGCTAAAAGCTGGTGCTACGTGGACTTTGATTGTCTGATTTATTTGTTTAAAGCTGCTTTCGCTTGTTCGCAGATAGCTGCAAATGCATCA
>NZ_JBOEQF010000105.1:0-7142 GCF_050689315.1 Aerococcus sp. L_32 | reverse complement strand
TGGCAAGTTTAAACGTAATCAAGAAAGACTACAAAACCAAGAAATATCGATTATACAATTCCGTCGATACTTGAATCAATTACTGAAAAAGTACCCAAATCCATATTTAGCTGACAGTATTTACTTCAGGCCATTCAAATAGCCACTTGTGATAGGAAGATGATAATAAAAATGACAAAACATGTAATCGTAGTTGGGGCAGATATAGACGGTATATCCGCTAGCCGATTAGGACATGCAAGCCATTAAGTAGATATCCACGAGAAAAATGATTAACCAGTTGGTAAGATGCCCCAATCCAAAAAGGATGATGATATCTTCAGACGTTTCAGAAATTATAATTGAAGGAAAACACGCTACACACCGGAAGATTTCAAAAGTAAATTTAATGTATACCATGGAGCGACTTTTGGCTTAGGATCTTCTTTGGAGCAAAGTAATCACTTTAGGCTATCTTTAAAGCAAAAAAAGGGCAACAATTTATACTTTGCTGGGTCAAGCAGCCCTCCAGTTGCCGGTGTAGCGATTATACTCTCCTCATAAAAAATTACTGCCGATGAAGTCATGTTGGATGATGGTATAAAACCCTCCTCATCATCAATTGTTGCAACATTACTATAGAAACTAAATTGAAAGGAAGATATTCATGAAAAAATATACCCAATGGCCCGTAATTTATCTCATCGCATTTGCTGTAATGATTTTTCTAAATTACTGGTCTGCTACTAATGTTGGGATTGTCGCAAATCAAGACCCTGCACTCATTCAACCTGCCGGCTACGCTTTCTCCATTTGGGGAATCATATACATATTCACTTTTATTTGGATCATTCGCTTATTCTTTAATCGACAACAAGCGCAACAAGTAGTAGATAGATTAAGTTTTCTGCCTGTTATCAATTTCTTACTGAACGGTTTTTGGATTATTGCATTTACCCAAGAATGGTTGCTTGTTTCTACAATCATTATTGCTTTATTACTCATCAACTTAGTCAGCATATATACAAGATTATCGGATATAAATAGCCGACACTGGCTTGATCGTTTACCATTCTCTATTTACTTTGCTTGGGTAACTGTTGCAACAATTGTCAATATATTCACCTGGTTTATCGGTGCTGATATTGATTCTTTCATTGGACTTTCCGAGTTATCTTGGACCAATATCATGCTAGTGGTAGCTAGTCTATTAATGGGTTACATCGCCTTTAGATATAAAGACATTGCCTTTCCATTAGTATTCACTTGGAGTTATGTAGCGATTTTAATAGAAAATCAGTTTAACTACGTTTCTTTAGCGGTTGTCCTTATCATCTGTATCATTGCACAGTTGGCTAGTGCCAGTTTATTGATGAAACAGCACCTAAGCAAATAATCACCTAAATTAAAAAGCTCCCTAAGTGCACGCTTAGAGAGCTGAGACAAAAAGTATTCGCGGTTAGCAGATGGACCTGGCTAACCTTTTTTGTGCATCCCAACAACAAACGACACACCTAGTATAAACCGGATGCAAGTAATGCTAGGCATGGTTAAATTGTAATTGCTAGCTAGGGTGATTTACAAGTGAAATGTTTCACATTTGTAATATAAGCCCTTTTTATCGCCTTCCCTACAAGGTTTTTACAAAAAAAAGCACATTTCTGTGCCTTTCATTTAATCATCTTAGAAAAAATATAGTCGCTTCCTAAAGACTAAAGGCCCAGTATAAAAAGACTAATCCTGTTATTACAGCAATAATCAAAAGAAAGATAATAATGTCAACGAAAGTATCCCTAGGATTATCACGAATCCGATCTGGTTGTTCTTTAAACCGCTCTTTTCGTCGTTGCCTAGCAGAAAGTTGTTCTAGGCGATTTCGGTCTCCATGTTTATCTTGCGCATTCATTTTTCTTCTATTAAACATTGCCCCACCGCTTTCTCTTTCTCACTCGATTATAAATTGCCTTCTATCTATAAAGAAAACTTACCTTACTTCAAAATATTCTACCTATGATAAGCTCATACCTGGTTTAGCATCCAAAGCTAAAGAAGCAAATTGCTGTGTTTGGTATAAAGACTCCGCTGCAGCACCTATCATCGCCGCATTGTCACCGCAAAGGCTTAATGGCGGGAACTGTAAGGTGACTGGACGATCTAACCCTTCAACTGCTGCGGTTAATTGGCTACGTAAACCTTTGTTGGCTGCTACACCGCCTGCAACTAGTAAATGGTTGATTTCTGGGTATTGGTTTAAGGCAGAAATTGTCCGACCCACTAATTGATCAAGCGCTGCTGCTTGGAATGAAGCTGCTACATTGTTCATATCAAGCGTTTCATTCTTTTGTTTGGCATTATGCATATGGTTGATTACAGCAGACTTTAAGCCTGAAAAAGAAAAATCTAATGTATCTTCTCCCTTCATAGCTCGCGGATATTGATAAACATCTTCTCCTTCATGAGCCATCTGGTCAATGATTTTCCCACCTGGGTAAGGCACTCCGATGACACGGCCGATTTTATCGTAAGCTTCTCCTACAGCATCATCACGCGTATCTCCAATTGTTTCAAAATCATTTTCTCCGCGCATAATAACTAGTTCAGTATGACCACCGGATACAACTAAAGCCAACAATGGATAAACCATTGGTGAAATCAGTTGATTGGCATATATATGACCAGCCATATGATTAACCCCGATTAAAGGTTTTTGATGAGCAAATGCTAAAGCTTTTGCTGCCGTAACCCCAATTAATAATGAACCGACTAGGCCGGGTCCTTGGGTTACTGCGACAGCGTCCACATCTTCCCAGGTCGCGTTACCTTCAGTCATAGCTAGGTCGATGATTTGGGTAATTTGTTCTACATGATGACGGCTAGCGATTTCAGGTACTACACCGCCAAACCGCATATGACTTTTTATTTGACTTGCGACAACATTAGACCGCATATCTGTCCCGTTCTGGACGATGGCAGCGGATGTTTCATCACAAGAAGATTCGATTGCTAGTATTGTTGCCATAGCAAAATGGCTCCTTTCAATTTGTTTTTCAGATTTTATCCACTAAATTTCGTTGATAAATAATAGCGTCGTCTAAGTCTACAGGATAATAGTTGGGACGACTAGCAATTTGTTTGAAGGCTAGTTTTTCGTATAGTTGTCGCGCAGCTTGATTACGGCTCCGGACTTCAAGGGTCACTAGTTTACCTTTATTTTGGGCAAAATAAAGCAAAGCCTCTTCAAGCAACCGGTAGCTAAGTCCTTGTCTACGGTAATCAGGCAATATGGCAATATTGAAGAGCTCTACCTCATCAAAAATCAATTGAAAATGCGCTAGTCCAACAATCTCTAAGTTTGCTGGATCGCGCATAATAAAGAAATGATGGTATGGGTTATGGAGACTTGCATCAATGGCTTTTGCTGACCAAGATAAATCCGTTGAAAAGGCTTGGTGTAGGCTAGCGTGGAGATCAGTAGCCATTTTGCCTAAATCTTTAGAATCTTGAGTTTTAGCCCAATGATAGTCTAGATGGTCGATTTGCACGGGTTACACTCCTTCAACGACTTCGATTTGCTCGACGTTAATTAGGGGCGCTAACCGCATTTCGAAGGCATCTTCGTCGTTATCTGAGTAATAATTCTCTTTGGTATCACTTTCGTAAAATCCAAAACGTTGATAAAAACGTTGTGCACCGTGGTTGGAGGCTCTGACTTCAAGGGACATAGCGTTGCGGTCGAGCTGTTTGGCACAGTCGATGGCCCGGTCCAGTAAGGCGGTCCCGATACCGATAGATTGGTAATCTGGATTTACGACTAAGTTTGAAATATGGACATCCGTCCGGTCACGGCGACAGCCAATAAAGCCTACTAATTCTTCACCTAAGAAGGCTTGGATGTAATAGGTGTTAGGATTTTGGGTCATATCATACAAGAAGTCACGTGCTGTCCAAGAAACGACTTGATGGTAAGCGCGATATTCAACATCAACCATTTGATGAATCACTGTCGTATCTTGCACAACAAAAAAGATAGATTGTCCACCTGGTAAGGCGATTGATTGTTTGTCTAATGTTAAATCAGCTACTAGAGATTTTTTCATGGTAAATAACACCTGTCGATTAAAATTTTTGAAAAATGCTTTAATTTGTTCTCTCCACGTACGTGCCTTCATCTGCCTTAGCCTCCTCAGGATTTTGAGCGACCCAGTTTTCTTCAGCTTCTGATAATTTTGCGTAATCCGGAATAAATGTCTCGACGTCCACTTGTTTCAGTGGTAGCGCGCCTAAATGTCCTGCATGTATTAAACCAAATTCATTTGGGAAAATGATTGCCCGGTCGCCAAATTGGGATTCAATGTCTTGGCGGAAGGCTTCAATATCAGGGCTGACAAAATTCAGCGGTAAGCTTTGTAAGTCCGGATTGTCTTTTAAGTAGGTCTCAACCTGGTCTAAAAACTGGATAAATTGGCCGTGTGATGTTGTGAATAGTGGCGTAAAACGGTTGCCTTCTCTAAGGTAAACAGTCGCAAAAGCCGTCTTTCTTCTGGCATCGATGAATGGGACGATTAAAGCTGGGCCACTTGTTGCTTGCACGTTGCCCGCTAACGCCATCAAGGTTGGTAAGGTAAACAGGGGAATGTTTAGCGTGTTGGCCATGGTTTTGGCTGCTGTTACCCCAATCCGCAATCCTGTATAAGAACCCGGTCCCTCTGTAACAACAATGCCTTCAAGGACAATTGGTTGCCAACCGATTAGTTTGAACATACTGTCAATTAAAGGGAGCAACTGGGTTGAATGTTTAATTTTGGTATTGGTGGTCGTTTCTGCCACAACCTGGTCCCCATCACGTAGGGCGACGCTAAGAGCTTGAGTTGATGTATCAATTGCTAAAGTTTTCATAAAACCACCTTTTTTAAATTTGGTCGAGTTCGACTCTGGCACCCTGACGTCAGATCTCGCACCCTTTTTAGTTGAGCTCGCCAGGGCAGACAGGTGTCCGCTTCAGAATAGTTTGTTTCACACTTTGTGTGATACGGCACTATTCTTCCATCGTCTCCTGTCTAAACGCCCTGTCTCACATCCTTTTTCTTAGTATATCAAATTCTACCTTTTAAATGTAAAAACAATTGACGTTCTTATAGCTTTTACCCTATTTGAACGTCAATTGTTTTCATTTTTATTTGAATTTAAGGATTAACCATTATCAATTGTATGACCTAGGTCTTTTTGCATTTTGTGGTAGTCTTCTTTTGAGATGTTGAACACTAATAAGTAAGCAATGAACACCAAACCAAATCCAAATAATGGGAATAGGATTGACATGTTGTAAATTGCACCCACATTTGATGCGGTCCAAGTTGCTGCATTATTCAACTCTAATGAAGGTGCTGCGAATGCAATTAATAATGGTACGGCTGCAGATGAGAATGCTGTACCGATTTTACGACAAAAGATATATGAAGAATATAACGATCCGTCTGAACGGAAGCCTTGTTTCCATTCGTTGTAGTCAATTGCATCTGAAATCATTGCCCATGATAATAATTGGAAACCGAATGTAAACATATTCGCGACTGCCATCAAACCAATCCAAAGGTAAACATTTTCCACTGGGAATAATAACATTGTTCCGTAGATTACCAAGGTACCAATTAAAGGTACGATGATGACTTGGCGTTTACCAAATTTACGTACAAGTGGTGTAATCATTAATACCCCAATCGCTAAAGGTGCGATTTCAATGAGGGTGAACCATGAGAATAGCGATCCGTCGTTGTATTTAACTTGTAAAGTCATCTGGTGTAATTGTGATGCAGAGTAGATAAATATCGTTTGAGCGGTACCAGCAATAATCTGTGCAATTAGGGCGCGGTTTGAGAATAATGTTTTGAACGTTTTGAAGATTGACGGTTGGTTTTTGATTTGTGCCATATCTGGCTGTACACGTTCTTCTACATTTGAATATAACAAGAAGAATGAGATTAAAGCGACAACCCCTAAACCTAACATTACTGGGAACATTAATTGCCCTTGGAATTGTGATACGACTTGACCGTCGACTACTTTATTTTGATATACGATTAACGGAATAATCGCTACTGGTAATTTGGCAACCCCAGCACCAATTGAACGTGCTGTAGAAAGCTTTGTACGACCTTCAGATGAGTCAGTTACTACTGAGTTTAAAGTACCATAAGGGATATTTACTAAAGTATAAGCAAAGTCCCAAGCCACATAAGAAATGGCACAGACAGCTAATTTCACACCATAACTCATTGAACTGGTGTCAAAGTACATAAAGGCAGAAATAATTGCTAGTAAAGGTCCGCCAATTAAAATAAAGGGTTTATAGCGATTCCCTTTAAAGGGTTTAATGCGGTCAGAAAAATAGCCAATTAATGGATCATTCACCGCATCAAAGACACGTGTCAGAATCATTAAGGCCGCAAAATGTGTCGCCTCAATACCAATATAAGACATATAAAAAATTGTCAGGTAGTAAGTTACGACTGAGTAACTCAGATTACAGCCAAAGTCTCCAAAGAAATAACCAATGATATCACGGAAACCAAAGGGACGTTTATAAGACGCTACCATCGTCGTCGAATTTTCGTACGAGTTGCTCATTCTATTCCTCCTATAAGTACCATGCGTTTTTTCTTCACATTGTAACAAGCTTATTCTAACAAATAATGTTAAAGTTTTTGTTAATTATCATAACTTTACCTAATCTTCACAATGCATCCGGCCATAACGGAAATGAAATCAGCTTATACCATAAATTTACTTGATTCGAATTAGAAATGATGCTACACTTATCTTAGATATTAATTCGAATTAGAAATAAAAAATATTACCCTTCAATAAATTATCTATATACCCAACTAGGAGGAAGTATTATGACAGAAACTATTCAAAAACTACATCATATCTCAGCTATTGTTGGTGCCCCTAACCAAGTATTGAAATTTTATCGCGATATCCTAGGTTTACGTCTGGTTAAGAAAACACTCAACTATGACGATCCTTATACTTATCATTTATATTTTGGCAATAATGAAGCTGATGCTGGTACAATCATTACCTTCTTCCCTTGGGAAAATGACCGCCTTGGTCAATTAGGCGATGGTCAAGTAGCAACTACTTCTTTTGCTATTCCAGCTGGT
>NZ_JBOEQF010000104.1:0-7183 GCF_050689315.1 Aerococcus sp. L_32 | reverse complement strand
CACCCCATCGATTGTCCTTGTCCCCGCTGCTTTAAGCGCTGGAATAATTTGCCTTTCAGCGACACTTTCACTGTCCCGTAATTGCCATGATTTGGATGGATCTTGGTCAGCTAAAAGTGTAGTGAAGTTGATTTTCCCCGCTAAATCGATTAAATAGACCTTTCTTTGGTAAGGCATTTCTAGGAAAAAGGTATCCCCCTGCCCAATCGCCAGCATGGCTACTTGCCCGTATCTGTGTAAATAAGGGTTCAAATACAGTAAAACTAAGCTAAGCGCTAATAGTCCGTACAAGCTTTTACTGACTTTCGCTTTTGAAAGGTCTGCTAGATACATGAGTAAAGTGACCACAAAAAATACCAAGACAGCAATTTGTGGCCTACCCGTCACCCACTGAAACCAAGTCCATTTTTCAGCGAATAGAGCTAGCATTTCTATTCCCTCAATCAAATAGGCTAATCCAGCTTGTAGCCAGGTGAAATAAGTGCCTAAACCGGTGATTTGAATGAGTAAAATCAAAAGGAGTCCGGGAAATAAAAAGGTGGCGAATAGCCAGGAGTAGCCGTAATTTAAGATAAGGGACGCCCAGGAGAATTCAAAGTAGGTCATGGTTAAAAAGGGAATGGTGACTAAACTACAGATGAAACTTTGCCAGATTTCGACTTGTAGAGAGTGCCGGCATTTGGCTTGAATAAATTTCCCAGTAAATAAAATGGTATAGGACAAGGCATAGGTCAACTGAAAGGACAGGGTAAAGATACTGCGTGGGTCTATAATTAGGAGTAAAATCATGGACCAGGAAGTGCCTACGAGTGATGAAGGTTGCCCGCCCCACCGCTTCTGGAGGACGTTATAGGTATAGGCTACAAAGGACCGAATCATGCCGTAGGGCCAACCTAAAAAGACGGTATATATGAGTAGAATGGTAATGGCGAAATAATCAAAAGATTCTACTGTGATGCCTAATCGAAGAATGATTTTCTTGAAGAAAGTTAAGAAATACTGGACGTGAAAACCGGAAATCGAAAATAAATGAATCAGGCCAATCGCTTGATAAGCGTCTAACACCTCTCCTTCAAGTGCATCCATTTTATTGAAAAAGAGAGACAAAGTATAGGCTGATACGGTCGGATTTTGAATGGTCCCCAGCCAATTGATTATGGCTTGTCTTTGGTTGGCTAACCAAAATTGACCGTGATTCAAATCCCCATTAATTTCAATTGCATCCGGTGACATGATCCAATAAATATCCTGCCGTTTTAAATAAGTCCGGTAGTTAAACAGGTGAAAATTTTGGTTTTCATCGGCCATTTCCAAAGTACCCGTAATTACAGATCGAAATGATTGGTCTTTGTCTAACCAAGCTTTTTGGTCCACTTGTTCGTCCAGCATATAAAATACTTGTACCTTTTCATTTTGTCCGTTTAAACGCGTAGTCCCTTGAAAAGACAAGAGGTTCCCTTCAACTTTTACATCAGTGATGGCCACGTCCATAACCAATTCTTCTTCTGACCCAGTTAGGACACTGTGTCGGCCAGCATCTTGATATAAAAAATAAGTGCCGAGTAAACAATGTACAAACACTAGTTGTAGCAGATATTTACCCTCTTTTAAAGCAAGCACACGGACCATAAATAAACCATAACAAAGCCAGGCCCAAGGACTATTGGTCAGGGCTACAACGGCCAGTAGGAGTATACCGAAACTATGGAGGACTAACTTATATTGCATCTTAATTCACCGTGATTAAAGGTCGTAACTTCTCCATCGTTTTCTCCCCAATACCTGAAACTTGGTCTAGGTCATCGACGGTTTCAAATAGACCGTTCGTCTCCCGGTAATTAATGATATCGACTGCCCGCTTCTCCCCTATACCAGATAAAGTCTGTAGCATTGTAGTATCTGCAGTATTGATATTGACCAGGTCCCCGTCACTTGTACCGTCCCCAGAACTCTCGGATACAGCACTTTCTGTGACTTTGGAATTAGCAACCAATGCTTCAGTTGAAGGGCTGACCTCTTCACCAACTTTAGGGACATAAATCACCATTTGATCAGTCACTAATTGAGCTAAATTCACCTGACTTTGGTCAGCCTCTCCAGTTACCCCACCCGCCATTTCAACCACATCATGAACCCGCATACCTGGGGTTACTGGGACAACTTGCGGAACTTTGATAGCCCCTTTAATGTCTACATACCAGGTTTCATTGGGTGCGCTATTAGCGTTAGTTTCGGATTCTTCATTAGCTTCTTCTCTAGAGATTTCGCTTGCTATACCACTCACCGCACTTGATGAAACGACAGTATTTTTAGACAAACGCTCTTCTGGCGCTAACGAGTCCGATGTTGCTTCGTCCGTTTCTGCCTCTACCACTAAAGCATTAGTTTGGCCTTGTCTGCCTTGAAATACCTGACTAAGTCCGTAAATGCCTAGTCCACTCACAGTCAAACAGACGACAAAAATACCCAGCAAGTAGGGTCTATACAAGGACCACACTTGTTGGATATTCATTTCTTTAATATCTAACTGAAATTGTCTTAGCCACGCCCGCAACTGATTCATTATGATCACCTCACCTATTATATACGGCAAGATCAGTTAAAAGCGTCGGTTCATTTTTCAAAAAATTTAACCATTTAATTCAGCGTATTTGGCGTTAATGGCATCGTTGACATTTGGCGGCACAACGCCAGACACGTCCCCGTTAAACTTCGCCACTTCCTTAATAATAGAGCTTGAAACAAAACGATATTTCTCACTTGATAACAAGAGAACCGTCTCGATATCTGGTGCTTGATGCTTGTTCATTAAGGCGATGTTGGTTTCTTGTTCAAAGTCACTGCCGTTACGCAAACCGCGGATCAAAATACCGCAGTCCAATTCTTTAGCAAAATTCACTGTTAGGCCAGATTTTAAGTAGACCACTTCCACATTATCTAGGTGTTTAGTGGCTTCCTGAGCTAAAGCAAATTTCTCCTCCCCAGTAAATAAAGAGGTTTTGGTGGTATTTGTTGCGACAGCGACGTAGACGTAGTCAAACATCTTGGCTGCCCGCTCAATCATGTCCACATGGCCCATTGTTAAGGGGTCAAAAGACCCGGCGTATAAGGCTCTTCCTTTTGTTGTCATCTAGTCTTCCTCCATCTGGTATACCAGGATTCTAGTGATTCCGTAAGTCACATCTTTGATCTGTTTGAGTGGTCCAAAGGCTTCTGGCAGTGTGTCTCGCTTGTCTAATTCACAAATTAAGCGGGCATCCGGTGCCAGCCAATGATTTGCTAAAAAGCCGTTGATCACATCTTCTAATTGTTGGCCTTTATAAGGTGGGTCCAAAAATACCAAGTCAAATTGCAGGTCTTTATCTGCTTGACGTAATTGTTGGATGGCCTTGCGGTTGTCCCCTGACTTCAAAACATATTGGTCCTCAATCCGCACGGCAGCCACGTTTTCCTTAATCGTCGCTTGTGCTTGCCGGTTCTTTTCAAAACCGTAAACGATTGCTGCCCCTCTTGAAATGGCTTCTATTCCAAGCGCCCCAGACCCCGCATAGAAGTCCAGAACCCTTGTGTCCTCATCAAAATAAGGGCCGATAATATTAAATAATGATTCTTTGATTTTATCTGTAGTTGGTCGGGTATTATCCCCTGGCACCGCCTTTAAACGATGTTTCCCAAATTTTCCAGCTATAACGCGCATAGACTTGTCACCCCACGATTTAAAATTTGTCTATATTTTACCATATCAAAGACCGCCCACCTATAAGTGACCCTTTGAAAAAAGAATCCCCAAGATTAAGCTGAGCATTTTTCTGATTCAAACCTCATAAAAAAAGAACGCCGTGCTTAACCACGTGACGTCCTTCTCCAATGAATATTTAAAAGATTCTACACCATATAACCTAGGAAATACGGCAGTTGCTGGCGCCACCAAATCCAGTCATGAGACACATCTGGCCCCCATTCTGCGAACCAGGCTGGGATATTCTTATTCTCAAAAGCTTCACGCAACTTGTAGTAACCGGGCAGACCGTCTGCCTCCCAGTCACCTAAACCAGTACAAACGATGATATCTGCTTGGCGCAAGTGGTCGATAAACCATGGATCGTTTAAGGTCCAGATATAGTCCACTGGAGAGTTATAGTAAACGGCTAGGTCACCGCCGAAGTCACCACCGAAGTAACGGGCGTCGTAAACACCTGATAAGGCAAGGGTTTTATTAAAGACATCCGGATGCTTCAATTGAAAATTCAGGGCATGATAAGCGCCCATTGAGCAACCTGTTGTCATCATTGGGTCAAACCAACCTGTATAGTGCTTGATGAATGGGATAGCTTCATCAATAACATAACGTTCGTAGGCATTGTGGGCTTCAGCTCGGTCATGTTGGGACTTGCCCTTCTGTAACCAAGATTCTTGGTCATGGGATGATAAGGTGAAGAATTGAACTTTTCCTTCTTCGATAAAATAATGTGCGGCTTCAATCATGCCGAAGTCCGCAAATTCATCTTTAGAACCACCAGATGACGGGAATACCACTACCGGAATACCTGCGTGCCCGTAACGATTTAAGTACATTTCTTGATTTAAGTGACCTGAATAATGGTGTAAGAATTCTGCGTTCATGGGGTTTCCTCCAGTTTTGGGTAAAATGACAGTCAATGTAAAGCTAGCCTTCTTTATGTTGGTGGACGTAGTTGAAGATATCTTCAACTTCCTCTTCTGTATCCGCTAAAATACCATAGAATTGGTTACCTTGTAAGGCTGCAAAAGCATCTGGTAAACGTTTTGAGAAGACAAAACGGTCGCCGTAATGACTGCGTAAAGTCGCTTCATCGTGGGCATAAGTATTTTGATCACGGTGGGTAATAGCCACGCAATAACGAGCAGGTACAGTCGGTGTTTCAAAAGGTTGACCGTCCACAATGCGGGCAAATTGACGGAATAAATCCACATGGTTGGCATAGTTATACATATCAATAGCATACCCCCCAGCCACTCGGTTGTTGTATTCAACCACTAGGTAGTCGTCCCCATTTTCAAAGAATTCAATATGGAAGAACCGCTCCTTCATACCGAATTGTTTGACGATAGCTTGACCGTACGCCCGTAATTTTTCAGGAATTTCCTTTTGAATAATATAGCCGTAGTCTAATTGGTACTTTAATACCTCCAAAGTTGGGTCACGGTAATACAAGCTTGTTTCAAAGACAATTTCACCATTTTGGTCGATTAAACCGTCATAAGATAGTAATTTTGCATTTTCAATATAAGGCTCAAAGAAATAGGCCTCCTTCTCATCCCACTCTGCAATAAATTTATCCACTGCTTCTTGGTCTTTTAACTTGTATGTCCCTGAAGAACCAACACCTGAATTGGGTTTAGCCACTAAGGGTAGACCAAATTCTTTTACAATTCGATTAATCGTCCCCTTCTTATTGGCTATCTTACCAGGGACAGCTGGAACCCCTGCCTTAGCAAACAACTTCTTCATTTCAGACTTAAATTTAACCTTGCGCAAATCTTTGGGCTTGTTGCCAGGAATATTAAACTGTTCTCGAATCTCAGCTTCCAAATTCAACCAATGCTCATTTTGCGACTCAATGCGGTCAATTTTTCCGTGCTTGAAAAATAAATACGCAACGGCTTTTTTGACTTCTTCAGTATTTTCTAAGTCGTTGACTTTGTAGTATTCAGTCAAATCATCTTTCAAAGATTGAGGCAATTGGTCATAGGGTTCCTGACCGATGCCAAGAACGTTGAACCCTTGCTGTTTTAACCGGTTAGTAAATAATTGAAAATTCTCTGGATAAAAAGGTGATGTCACAATAAAATTCATGTAAGCTCCTCCGCTCAAGGTCTTTTGCTTGTATTTTATATTAATTTTCGATTAGAATCTCTCATTCATTATAAGTGGTAATGGGTGCAAAAGCAATTGCATTTAAGTTATGGGAAACGCATTCATTAATCCTTTTTAAGCCCCGCATAACGGGCACTCTGTATCATTTGAACTTAATATGCCCATCGGTTAGAATGGAAAGTGGAGGTGTTTTATGACACAAGAAGTTACTTTAAGATCTGCCCAAGCTGCAGACTATCCAGCATTACACGCATTAAACCGAGGCGCTTGGTTTCAATCAGACTATGAAGAATATCCGGAGGCAACTAACGCTTACGTTGACTTAAACTTAAACAACTCATTGAGTGATGCCTCAATGGCAACAGTGGCTGAGGTAGATGGACAAATCGCTGGCGTTATCTTAGCGTCTGCTGACTCAGAACCTAAATACGGACGAATGTTAATGCGGTCAACAGTTGATGCAGCTGCAACTATCCACGCACAAGGTCAGGAAATTGCCGACTATTTTTATGACCGGATGAAAATAGAAAGTGAATACGATGCAAAATTATTAGAAAAAGCGAAAGCAAGTACCGCCTATGATGGTCGCATCGTTTTATTTATTATGGATCCAAATTTTCAAGGTCTAGGAATCGGCAGCAAATTATTCCAAGCCGCTAAAGATTATTTTGAAGCTAAAAATGTGGCAAATTACTACCTATTTACTGACTCTTCATGTAATTATCCTTTCTATGACCACAAAGGAATGCACCGTGCAGGTAACATAACTTATCATCAACCCGGTCTATTTGAGCCGTTTGATGGTTCAAAAAGTACTGAACCTTTTGAATTTTTCATCTATGATAATCAATAAAAATACTTGAACACATTTCATATTATTTAATATCCGAAAACTTATTTTGAAGTTATGGTGGATTTTAGTATTACCTGTTTTAAAAAAACGTAGTAAAAAATTGTAGCAATGTCTAAAGTTAAAGTTAATTTTATAAATGTTCCATACACTCAATGAGTTAGCTGATTCCAGGAACTCAGCTGTGGGTAGCCAACCGAAATATGATATATCTCTCATATTAACGAATAAAGAAATCAAGTCACACTTCAAAGGTATAGCATGCTATTAATTTAGCCAATACGAAACCCCTCTAGATTTCTAGAGGGGTTTTTTATTACATTGCTACTTTTAAGGGTCATTTATTCTTATAGTTCGATTGAGTAGAGTTTTCATCTGGTTACAGATGATTCTAAATAAAATATTTTTTACTGTTTACTAAGTTCCGTTAATTTCTCTTAATCCCGCTAATCCAATTAGTGTTCCTAATCTTTATA
>NZ_JBOEQF010000103.1:0-7318 GCF_050689315.1 Aerococcus sp. L_32 | reverse complement strand
GCCAGCTGGAATAGCAAAAGAAGTGGTCGCCACTTGACCGTCACCCAATTGACCAAGGTGGTTATTTTCCCAAGGGAAGAAGGTAATGATGGTCCCGCCGTCAGCTTCATTGTTACCGAAATATAAATGGTAAGTGTAAGGGTCGTCGTAATTTAGGGTTTTCTTGACTAAACGAAGACCTAGGATGTCACGGTAAAAATTAAAAACTTGGTTAGGAGCACCGACAATAGCTGAGATGTGATGTAGTTTTTGAATAATTTCTATCATGATACTTCCTCCTAGTTGGGTATATGGATAATTTATTGAAGGGTAATGTTTTTTATTTCTAATTCGAATTAATATCTAAGATAAGTGTAGCATCATTTCTAATTCGAATCAAGTAAATTTATGGTATAAGCTAATTTCATTCCCGTTATGGCCGGATGCATTGTGAAGATTATGTAAAGTTATGATAATTAACAAAAACTTTAATATTATTTGTTAGAATAAGCTTGTGACAATGTGAAGAAAAAGCGCATGGTACTTATAGGAGGAATAGAATGAGCAACTCGTACGAAAATCCGACGACGATGGTAGCGTCTGATAAACGTCCCTTTGGTTTCCGTGATATCATTGGCTATTTCTTTGGAGACTTTGGCTGTAATCTGAGTTATTCAGTCGTAACTTACTACTTAACAATTTTCTATATATCTTATATTGGTATTGAGGCAACACATTTTGCGACCCTAATGGTCCTGACACGTGTATTTGATGCGGTGAATGATCCATTGGTTGGCTATTTCTCTGACCGGATTAAACCTTTTAAAGGTAACCGGTATAAACCATTCATTTTAGTTGGGGGTCCATTATTAGCAATCATTTCAGCCTTTATGTACTTTGATACCTCATCAATGGGCTATGGTGTGCAGTTAGCTGTCTGTGCCATTTCTTATGTGGCTTGGGACTTTGCTTATACCTTAGTAAACATCCCTTACGGTACTTTAAACTCAGTAGTAACTGACTCATCTGAAGGTCGTACAAAACTTTCTACAGCACGTTCAATTGGTGCTGGGGTTGCCAAATTACCAGTGGCGATTATTCCATTAATCGTATATCAAGATAAAGTAGTCGACGGACAAGTCGTATCACAATTCCAAGGACAATTAATGTTCCCAGTAATGTTAGGTTTAGGGGTTGTCGCTTTAATCTCATTCTTCTTGTTATATTTAAATGTAGAAGAACGTGTACAGCCAGATATGGAAAAAATCAAAAACCAACCGTCAATCTTCAAAACGTTCAAAACATTATTCTCAAACCGTGCCTTAATCGCCCAAATTATTGCCGGTACAGCACAAACAATCTTCATCTACTCAGCATCACAATTACACCAAATGACATTACAAGTTAAATACAACGACGGATCGCTATTCTCATGGTTCACCCTTATTGAAATCGCACCTTTAGCGATTGGGGTATTAATGATTACGCCACTTGTACGTAAATTTGGTAAACGCCAAGTCATCATCGTACCTTTAATTGGTACCTTGGTAATTTACGGAACAATGTTATTATTCCCAGTGGAAAATGTTTACGTTTGGGTTGGTTTGATGGCAGTCGCTAATATGTTTACATTCGGTTTCCAATTACTATCATGGGCAATGATTTCAGATGCAATTGACTACAACGAATGGAAACAAGGCTTCCGTTCAGACGGATCGTTATATTCTTCATATATCTTCTGTCGTAAAATCGGTACAGCATTCTCATCTGCAGCCGTACCATTATTAATTGCATTCACAGCACCTTCATTAGAGTTGAATAATGCAACAACCTGGACCGCATCAAACGTGGGTGCAATTTACAACATGTCAATTCTATTCCCATTATTTGGCTTTGGATTGGTATTTATTGCATACTTATTAGTATTTAACATCTCAAAAGAAGACTATCACAAAATGCAAAAAGACCTAGGTCATACAATTGATAATGGTTAATCCTTAAATTCAAATAAAAATGAAAACAATTGGCGGTCAAATAGGGTAAAACCTATAAGAACGTTAATTGTTTTTACATTTAAAAGGTAGAATTTGATATACTAAGAAAAAGGATGTGAGACAGGGCGTTTAGACAGGAGACGATGGAAGAATAGTGCCGTATCACACAAAGTGTGAAACAAACTATTCTGAAGCGGACACCTGTCTGCCCTGGCGAGCTCAACTAAAAAGGGTGCGAGATCTGACGTCAGGTTGCGAGAATCGAACTCGACCAAGTGTGAAAAAAGGGTGCCATCCAGTTCCAATAAAAAGGCGTGACCGCTGTCTAACATCATATCGGGCTCCGCAAACCAGAAAGCACTGCGTTTCACAAAATACTTTAAACACTTGCAGTATTATGTGGCTTTTGTTCCAGCACGGTGCAAGTCTTAACGACTTTTCTCGCACCTCCAAATTTTAAAAAGGTGGTTTTATGAAAACTTTAGCAATTGATACATCAACTCAAGCTCTTAGTGTCGCCCTACGTGATGGGGACCAGGTTGTGACAGAAACGACCACCAATACCAAAATTAAACATTCAACCCAATTGCTACCACTAATTGATAGTATGTTCAAGTTAGTCAATTGGCAACCTAACGACTTGGAGGGCATTATCGTAACGGAAGGTCCGGGTTCTTATACAGGATTGCGGATTGGGGTAACAGCAGCCAAAACCATGGCCAACACGCTAAACATTCCCTTGTTTACCTTACCAACCTTGATGGCGTTAGCGGGCAAAGTGCAAGCAACAAGTGGCCCAGCTTTAATCGTCCCATTCATCGATGCCAGGAGAAAGACGGCTTTTGCGACTGTTTACCTTAGAGAAGGCAACCGTTTTACGCCACTATTCACAACATCACACGGCCAATTTATCCAGTTTTTAGACCAAGTTGAGATCTACTTAAAAGACAATCCGGACTTACAAAGCTTACCGCTGAATTTTGTCAGCCCTGATATTGAAGCCTTCCGCCCAGATATTGAAGCTAAATTTGGCGACCGAGCAATTATTTTCCCAAGTGAATCAGGTTTGATTCATGCTGGCCACCTAGGTGCATTACCACTAAGACAAGTGGATGTAGATACCTTTATTCCAGACTATGCAAAATTATCAGAAGCTGAAGAAAACTGGGTCGCTCAAAATCCTGAGGAGGCTAAGGCAGATGAAGGCACGTACGTGGAGAGAACAAATTAAAGCATTTTTCAAAAATTTTAATCGACAGGTGTTATTTACCATGAAAAAATCTCTAGTAGCTGATTTAACATTAGACAAACAATCAATCGCCTTGCCAGATGGACAATCTATCTTTTTTGTTGTGCAAGATACGACAGTGATTCATCAAATGGTTGATATTGAATATCGCGCTTACCATCAAGTCGTTTCTTGGACGGCACGTGACTTCTTATACGATATGACTCAAAATCCTAACACCTATTACATTCAAGCCTTCTTAGGTGAAGAATTAGTAGGCTTTATTGGCTGTCGCCGTGACCGGACGGATGTCCATATTTCAAACTTGGTCGTAAATCCAGATTACCAATCAATCGGAATTGGGACCGCCTTACTGGACCGGGCCATCGACTGTGCTAAACAACTGGACCGCAACGCTATGTCCCTTGAAGTCAGAGCCTCAAACCATGGCGCACAACGTTTTTATCAACGTTTTGGATTTTACGAAAGTGATACTAAAGAGAACTATTACTCAGACAACGACGAAGATGCTTTCGAAATGCGGTTAGCGCCCCTAATTAATGTCGAGCAAATCGAAATTGTCGAAGGGGTGTAACCCGTGCAAATCGACCATCTAGACCATCAGTGGGCTAAAACTCAAGATCCTAAAGATGTAGGCAAAATGGCTACCGATATCCACGCTAGCTTACACCAAGCCTTTTCAACGGATTTATCTTGGTCTGCAAATGCCATTGATGTCAGTCTCAATAATCCATACCATCATTTCTTTATTATGCGCGATCCAGCAAACTTAGAGATTGTTGGACTAGCACATTTTCAATTGATTTTTGATGAGGTCGAGCTCTTCAATATTGCCGTCTTGCCTGACTACCGTAGACAAGGGCTTAGCTACCGGTTGCTTGAAGAGGCATTGCTATATTTTGCACAAAACAAGGGAAAAATAGTGACCCTTGAAGTCCGCAGTCGTAATCAAGCTGCTCGGCGACTATATGAAAAACTAGCCTTCAAACAAATTGCTAGTCGTCCCAACTATTATCCTGTAGACTTAGACGACGCTATTATTTATCAACGAAATTTAGTGGATAAAATCTAAATAACAAATTGAAAGGAGCCATTTCGCTATGGCAACAATATTAGCAATCGAATCTTCTTGTGATGAAACATCCGCTGCCATCGTCCAAAACGGGACAGATATGCGGTCTAATGTTGTCGCAAGTCAAATTAAAAGTCATATGCGGTTTGGCGGTGTAGTACCTGAAATCGCTAGCCGTCATCATGTAGAACAAATTACCCAAATCATCGACCTAGCTATGACTGAAGGTAACGCTACTTGGGAAGATGTGGACGCTGTCGCAGTAACCCAAGGACCTGGACTAGTCGGTTCGTTATTAATCGGGGTTACGGCAGCCAAAACTTTGGCTTTTGCTCATCAAAAACCTTTAATTGGGGTTAATCATATGGCTGGTCATATATACGCTAACCAACTGATCGCGCCAATGGATTATCCATTGTTGGCATTAGTTGTATCCGGTGGTCATACTGAACTAGTGATTATGCGCGGAGAAAATGATTTTGAAACAATTGGTGATACGCGTGATGATGCTGTAGGAGAAGCTTACGATAAAATCGGCCGTGTCATCGGAGTGCCTTATCCAGGTGGGAAAATCATTGACCAGATGGCTCATGAAGGGGAAGATGTTTATCAATATCCGCGAGCTATGAAGGGTGAAGATACATTAGATTTTTCTTTTTCAGGCTTAAAGTCTGCTGTAATCAACCATATGCATAATGCCAAACAAAAGAATGAAACGCTTGATATGAACAATGTAGCAGCTTCATTCCAAGCAGCAGCACTTGATCAATTAGTGGGTCGGACAATTTCTGCCTTAGACCAATATCCAGAAATAAACCACTTACTAGTTGCAGGTGGTGTAGCAGCCAATAAAGGTTTACGTAGCCAATTAACCGCTGCAGTTGAAGGATTAGATCGTCCAGTCACCTTACAGTTCCCGCCATTAAGCCTTTGCGGTGACAATGCGGCGATGATAGGTGCTGCAGCAGAGTCTTTATACCAAACACAGCAATTTGCTTCTTTAGCTTTAGACGCTAAACCAGGTATGAGCTTATCATAGGTAGAATATTTTGAAGCGAGGTAAGTTTTCTTTATAATAGAATACAATTTATAATCGAGTGAGAAAGAGAAGGCGGTGGGGTAATGTTTAATAGAAGAAAAATGAATGCGCAAGATAAATATGGAGACCGAAATCGCCTAGAACAACTTTCTGCTAGGCAACGACAAAGAGAGCGGTTTAAAGAACAACCTGATCGGATTCGTGATAATCCTAAGGATACTTTCGTGGATATCATTATCTTTCTTTTGATTATTGCTGTAATAACAGGATTGGTCTTTCTATACTGGGCCTTTAGTCTTTAGGAAGCGACTATATTTTTTCTAAGATGATTAAATAAAAAGCACAGAAATGTGCTTTTTTTCGTTAAAACCTTGTAGAGAAAGTGATAAAAACGGCATATATTGTAAATGTGAAATATTTCACTTGTAAATCCACCTAGCTAGCAATTACAATTTAATCATGCCTAGCTTTACTTGCATCCGGTTTATACTAGGTATATCGTTTGTTGTTGGGATGCACAAAAAAGGTTAGCCAGGTCCATCTGCTAACCGCGAATACTTTTTGTCTCAGCTCTCTAAGCGTGCACTTAGGGAGCTTTTTTATTTAGGTGATTATTTGCTTAAGTACTGTTTCATCAATAAACTGGCACTAGCCAACTGTGCAATGATACAGATGATAAGGACAACCGCTAAAGAAACGTAATTAAACTGATTTTCTATTAAAATCGCTACATAACTCCAAATGGATACTAATGGAAAGGCAATGTCTTTGTATCTAAAGGCGATGTAACCCATTAATAGACTAGCTACTACTAGCATGATGTTGGTCCAAGATAACTCGGAAAGTCCAATGAAAGAATTAATGCCGGCACCGATAAACCAGGTGAAGATATTGACAATTGTTGCAACAGTTACCCAAGCAAAGTAAATAGAGAATGGTAAACGATCAAGCCAGTTTTGGCTATCTATATCTGATAATCTTATATAAATGGTGACTAAGTTGATGAGTAATAAAGCAATAATGATTGTAGAAATAAGCAACCATTCTTGGGTAAAGGCAATAATCCAAAAACCGTTCAGTAAGAAATTGATAACAGGTAGAAAACTTAATCTGTCTACTACTGGTTGCCCTTGTTGTCGATTAAAGAATAAACGAATGATCCAAATAAAAGTGAGTATGTATATGATTCCCCAAATGGAGAAAGCGTAGCCGGCAGGTTGAATGAGTGCAGGGTCTTGATTTGCGACAATCCCCACATTAGTGGCAGACCAGTAATTTAGAAAAATCATTACAGCAAATGCGATGAGATAAATTACGGGCCATTGGGTATATTTTTTCATGAATATCTTCCTTTCAATTTAGTTTCTATAGTAATGTTTCAACAATTGATTATGAGGAGAAGTTTATACCATCATACAACATGACTTCATCGGCAACAATTTTTCCTGAAGAGAGTACAATCGATGCACCAGCACCTGGATGGACGCTTGACCCTGCAAAGTAAAAATTGTTGACCTATTTTAGCTTTACCTGTGGTCTAAAATGATTCCTTTGCCACAAAGTAGGTCGTAAGCCGAAAGTTGCTCCATGGTATGTATTAAATTTACTTTTGAAATCTTCCGGTGTGTAGCGTGTTTTCTTCAATTATAATTTCTGAAACTTCTGAAGATATGATCATCCTTTTTGGATTGGGGCATCTTACCAACTGATTAATCATTTTTCTTGTGGATTTCTACTTAATGGCTTGCATGTCGTAATCGGCTAGCGGATATACCGTCCATATCTGCCCCAACTACCATTACATGTTTTATCATTTTTATTATCATCTTCCTATCACAAGTGGCTATTTGAATGGCTTGAAGTAAATACTGTCAGTTAAATATGGATTTGGGTACTTTTTCAGTAATTGTTTCAAGTATCGACGGAATTGTGTAATCGATATTTCTTGGTTTTGTAGTTTTTCTTGATTGCGTTTAAACTCACCT
>NZ_JBOEQF010000102.1:0-7432 GCF_050689315.1 Aerococcus sp. L_32 | reverse complement strand
GTCATTAAAATCGATCGGTTTACCATCAATTAAAAACTGACCAGAAGCGACTGGGGTTAACTTCATCAAACCATTCATCAAACTCGTTTTTCCAGACCCATTCTCCCCAATTAAAGCCGTAATTTCTCCTGGTTTAATCGAGAAAGATACATCCTCGAGAATTTTCTTCGCCCCATAAAATTTATTCACCTTTTCAATCTCAATCATCTTGTTCACCTCGTTTTTGGAAATATTCTGTCATGTAAGTGGCAATCTCATGCGGGTCCATATTCAAGACCTGGGTCGTATCATAGAAGACTGACATGGCCTGCTCCAAAGCATCACGCTTTAATTGTTGAATAATCATTTGGTTTTCCGTCACTCGACTCGGCACATTGGCTTCTGACACAATAATCCCTTCTTCCTCTAAAGATTTAAATGCGCGCTGGACAGTATTGGGGTTAATTTTAAAAGATTTAGCGATATCACGACGAGAGGGTAACTTATCCCCAGCCATCAAGCGACTAGCAACAATCTCCCCCTTATAATGGTCGGCTAATTGAATGTATATGGGTGCTTGTTTATCGAACTCAACCATGTTGACCCTCCTTTCTGAATAAAAAATAAAATTGTATCACTCGGTTAATACACTTTGTTATCTGTATTATATGATTAATACACTTTAGAAGTCAATAAAATATTATGAATATATTTTCAAGCATTTTTTAGAAAGGAAAAAGTTGAAATATTTGACAAGTGTACAGTTATAATCGCTATAAATTGCCGATATGATTCATTATTGAGACTAATAAAATACATAAATTGTTTTTATGGAAATCTCACATTTTTCACATTTAAATTTGAAAAATACGTGAAAAAAAGGAAATCAACCAATCATATCGCTCTTTTTAAAGCACAATGTTTTTTGCTAAATTAGAAATATTGTTCAATAATCGCAATGTTATTTTGCAGTAACACAGTCAAGTGGAAAATAAGGGAATAGCTTTAAAAATAATATTGTAAACGGTTTCTTCCAAAAGTATAATAACGATATTGAAAGTTTGAAGTTTGCAAATAAATTTTTTTAAACAAAATTGCAATCGTTTACATTTTTGGATACTTCAAACACTAGCTTTCGCGAAGCGTATGTTGTCAGTTACTAATCGTTGTTCAACAGAAGGGGAAGAAAAGAATGGCTCAAAATGTAAATGCTCCACAAGAGCAATATCATAATGCAAAGCAATGGGAAATCGCATTGTTTTCATTGAATAACTCTGCGTCTAACTTATACTTATTCGCATTTGGCTTTTTAACATACTATGCAACTGGTGTTGCAGGTTTTGCAACCTTAACCGTATCTTCATTACTAGGTGCGGCACGTTTATTTGATGGCTTAATTGACCCTATGATTGGGGTTATCATGGACCATATTGATACAAAATGGGGGCGGTTCCGTCCAATTATGATAATCTCAAATATTGGTTTGCTATTATCATTTGCTTTGTTATTCTCAACCCATCAATTTGATGGTTCGATGAAATATGGTATATATTTTGTGGCCCTTATTTTCCATAAAATTGTTTATTCGTTCCAACAAACAGTCACAAAAGCGGCACAACCCGTATTAACTAATAACCCTAAACAAAGACCCTTATTTTCTGTTTATGACACCATTTTTTCTTCAATCGGTATCTTCTCAGTGGGTCAAATGGTAGTTGCTAACTGGTTATCTCCTCGCCATGGTGGTGAATTTAACTTAGCCTTCTTTACTGAATTTATTATCGGTATTTGTGTGATTTCTTTTGTTTTAACGATTCTTGCGATGATTGGTATTTCGCGTAAAGATAATCAAGCCTTCTTTGGTTTAGGGGAATCGACAGTTGAAACGAAGTCTATCAAAGACTATTGGTCAGTCATCAAAGGTAACGGTCCACTGCAAATTCTTGCATTAACTTCAGCCTTGGTTAAATTCTTAACTACTTTAATTGGGGATCAAGTATTTGTAGTCCTTATCTTTGGTATTATCTTAGGAAACTATGGTATTTCTGGTACTTTAGGTTTAATTCAAATTATTCCCAACCTATTAATTGTTGCGGCATTTACAACAGTAGCTTCGCGGACATCGTTGAAAAATGCGTATATCTTATCATTGATTACCATGTTAACTTCTGTGGCTCTAATGGGCGTTATTTTATTCACTGCAGCAGATACACGAGAAATATTTGCTAATGGTGGGTTGGCAATGATTCTATTCTCTATTGGCTATATAGGTTTCAAGATTGCTGGGACTTACCCAACTTCAGTCGTGTTAACCATGGCTGCGGATATCTCTGACTATGAAACTGCTCGTTCAGGACGTTTCGTATCTGGATTAATCGGTACGGTATTCTCGCTAACTGACTCAATCTCTACATCTTTAGCGCCAATTGTAATCGGTTGGTTAATGATTGGTATTGGTTATACAGATGCTTATCCAGGACCAGATGAAGCGCTATCACCAGCTTTATTCGCAGCAGGGACAACATTATTAATCATTGTTCCAGCAATTCTTGGTTCGATTGCATTATTCTTAATTTCGCGTTACCCATTAAATAAACAAAAAATGATAGATGTTCAAGCACAAATTTCAGCAAGAAAAGGATAATTATTTTCTTCAAGCATAATTTTGACAAAAAAGGGTTGTGACTAAGAACGTCACAACCCTTTTATCAGTTAATTATTTACTTTTTTTACAATCATGATAGGCAAAAACTAAATTTTATAAATTTTGCTAGAAATAAACTAATCATTAGAGTTTTATTAGAATTTACTTGACTTTTTAATTTGAACATTTTAATATTGGGATAATCAAGTGAGAGATAGTAAAGAATAAGAGATAGGATCAACATTTCCAGAAAGTCTGTAGCCGCTGTGAACAGATAATGTCTCCTATGAAGACACACCTTTACTCAAATGACACCTAGTCCGGTAGTACCGTTATCGCTAGACTAATTTTATAATGATTAGTCAATGAGGTTATAGGCGCGAGCTTATAACAAATTAAGGTGGGAACACGTTTCGACGTCCTTGATCCAGAAATGGATTGAGGGCGTTTTTTTATGATATTAAACCTTTGAAGGAGGGGCAACATGGCAACATCATACGTATTACAACGAATTTCACTTGCAAGAGATTACCTTGAAACAGTATCAAATGCAGGTTTTCAATTAATCGATTTAAATATGGTAGAACCTTTTGATGGTGACGATAAGGCAGAGTATCCCAGTAATATCGTTTTTGAAAAAGAAGGACAACTTTATGCTATTCGAAGTGACTGGACACGGTCAATTTTAAATTACATGAAGGCTTATGATTTACAACAAGACAATTTTGCATATTACGGTCCAATGGTTAGAGACCACCAATCAACCTATCAAGCGGGTGTTGAATTAGTGGAACCAAATGCGCCGCAAATGGCTAATACCATTGAATTGCATCTGGATTTCGTTGAAAAAGTAAGCCAAACGCCTTTCAATATGATTGTTGTAAATAATGAAGAAATCTTAGACAAATATATGGAAAAGTTTGCATTTGGACCTGAAATTAAAGGGTATGTTATTGAAAAGAATTTGTCGGCTTTGGGGAATAGTATTGGTAAGGACCATTATTTTTATAGATTAATGGCTAAGCCGGTATCAGCACAATTTGATTTAGTGAAGAAAGACTTTGGCGATACGGAGGAAATGGCTGTGATTCATTTGCTTAAAGATACGCTTGAAAAGCGAAACACCAAAATGGTGCTTGATTTATCATTCCGGTCGCCGCAAAAATACTACAACGGCTTTTATTTCCAAGCCTTTTTAAAAGGGAATTCCAAACCTATCTTCTCAGGTGGACAGTACGCTAACGGCTGGTTTGGTATTGGATTGAATTTATCTAAAGGAGGATTTCTATGATTACTGTGGCTTTAGCAAAGGGTCGTGTTTACAAGGCTTTCAATAAATTTTTAGCAGATAAGGATTTAAATGACTATGCGGAGGCCTTGACAGATAGTGGTCGTGATCTCTTCCGTGAGGTTGGCGGGGTTAAATTCATTTTCGCAAAAGGAAAAGATGTCCCTACTTATGTGGAGCAGGGGGTTGCGGATCTGGGTGTTGTAGGGTCTGACACGATTGCTGAAAAGTTATTTAATGTCTTGAACGTGTCTGAATTGCCATTTGGTCAATGTCGACTAGCAATTGCCGGGCCTACTAACTTGGATGAATCCGATATCAAAGTGGTGGCCACGTCATTTCCAAATATTACCCGCAAGTACTTTAACCAACAAAAGCAAGATGTATCCTTAATTTTCTTAAATGGTTCGGTTGAATTGGCACCGATTCTAGGCTTAGCTGATGCGATTGTAGATATTGTCCAAACAGGGACAACCTTAAAGGAAAATGATCTTAAGGAGTACAAAACCATTTTACCGGTACAAGCACGACTGATTGCCAACAAGCAGTCATTCTATACGAAAGAGAAGGAAATCTACAAGTTTATGCAAGAAATTGAGGTGGTATAAGTGGATGTAGCAGCATTTCAAGCGGCATTTAGCACAAAGAATCAAGATACAGTGGACCTAAACCGGTTGGTAGCCGTTCAGGAAATGATTCAAGCGGTTCGGGCAAATGGGGACCAGGCAGTCATTGACTATACCAACCAATTTGATGGGCAGTCATACGCGGAGGCGGCAGATTTCAAGGTATCAGCTGAACGGTTGAAGGCCTCATGGGACAACTTAGACCCAGCCTTACAAAGGGCACTAGAAACTGCTAAAGACCGGATTGAGACCTATGAGCGCAGTGGCTTACATGCGGACCGGCCGGGCGAAGAAATTTCTTATGTTTACAAGGCATTAAATAGCGCGGGTTTTTATATTCCTGGGGGGAAGGCCTTGTACCCGTCTACGGTTTTGATGACGGTGGTGCCAGCCCTAGTTGCAGGGGTTGAAAACTTGGTAGTGACAACGCCCGTTTTTACGGAAGAATCCGTGACTTTCGCAGCCTTATACCTATGTGGCATTCGGGACAACGTGTATGCGATTGGTGGGGCGCAAGCTGTTGCTGCCATGGCTTACGGGACTGAAACCATTCCACAAGTGGATAAGATTTGTGGTCCGGGGAATGCCTATGTGGCGACTGCCAAACGGTTGGTTAACGGGGATGTATCGATTGATGCCATTGCTGGGCCGAGTGAAATCCTCTTATATGTGGATGAAACGATTCCGGTTGATGCCATCGTTTACGATATTTTTGCCCAGGCGGAACATGACCAAGATGCTCGAACTTTTCTCTTATGTGAGTCAGAAGATTTTCTTGGCAAAATAGCCGACCGCATGCAAGCTTTGTTACCTAGCCAAAAACGAGCGGATATTATTGAAGCTTCAGTTAAAAACAACCACTATGCAATCTGTGATACGAGAGAACAATTGATCGGCGTCTTGAATGATATTGCACCAGAGCACGTGTCCATTCAACATGCGGACCAAGATGAGATTGTTGATCAAATCAAATATGCGGGTGCTGTTTTCAAAGGTTACTACGCTATGGAAGCTATTGGTGACTATGTGGCAGGGCCATCGCATGTCTTACCGACTGGTCGGACTGCACGGTTCTCGCATGGTTTAACCGCCAATGATTTCCGGACTTCACACGCCATTATCAATACATCAAAAGCGACCTATCAAGCCATTGGGCCTGCTGGTCAAGCGATTGCTGAGGCTGAAGGATTAGACTGTCATGCTCAGTCAATTGTCATTCGAAAGGAAGGGTAAGCTATGAAAACCAAAGATTATTTAAAAACGGTTGAAGTGAATCAAGACGGGGACGCGGTTATCATGAACCGCAACACCTCTCCCATTCGTCCCTTGTCAGATCAAGATATTGTGGATGCAGTCTTGGCCACCCCTTTTAACCAGTATCCTGAAGACGAAGAAGCTAATTTCATTGCGGCGTATGCAAATTACGCCGGACTTGATCCAAAGAATGTGGCTGTTGCTAACGGGTCAGATGAGTGGATTCAGAAATTGATTATCCAGTTTGGTCGTGGCGGCGTCTTGGCGGTTGATCCTGATTTCTTTATGTATCAGGATTATACCAACCAGTTGGGCTTCCCCTTTTTCCAGGTGGAGAGTGAAAAGGACTTTACTTTTGATTTAGACTCAATTATCAGCGCTTTAGATGAATTTAGGCCGTCATTATTCTTCTTGTCTAATCCGCAAAATCCTACGGGCCAACAGTTTTCTGAAGAATTTTTACAGAGATTAGCGGATGAAACGGCAGATCGAGAAATCACTTTTGTCATCGATGAAGCTTATATTGAATTCGGCGAGGACTACCAACGACCAGATAATGATAACGTCCTATTTATCCGGACCCTATCTAAGATTTATGGGGTAGCGGGTTTACGGGTCGGGATTGCTTTTGGGCAGGGGCCGCGTTTCGACAAGTTGAAGGAGATTAACCACCCTTATCCTATGAATAGTGTGTCGCTAAACCTTGCCAGCAAGCTGTTTGAGGACACCAATCGACTGGATGAGTGGGTGAATTACCAACGCGATATCAAGCAGGAATTGCAGGAGGCTTTCAACCAGGTTGCTGATCTAGTCACTGTAATTCCATCTGCAACGAATTTCGTGTTTATCTTTGGCGATTTGGTGCCAGATTTAGACCAGTATTTAGCGGACAATGGTTTCGTTGGCCGTAAGTATGCAGATGGGAAAATGGTAAATGCGGCGCGATATTCGGTAATCGATTCAGCTGAATATCCCAAGTTGAAGGCAACAATCAAAGCATGGAGGGAACAAATTGAAGATTAAAGAGCGGAATACCTTAGAAACGCAAATCAAGCTGGGCCTGGCTAAGGCGGATGGATCAGGACAAACAGCCATCAATTCTGGCGTGGGCTTCCTTGACCACATGTTAACCCTATTTACCTTCCATTCAGGCCTTGATTTATATGTTGAAGCCAAGGGGGACACTTGGGTTGATGACCACCATGTCACTGAAGATATCGGGATTTTACTGGGTGAAGCTATTCGTGACCTTTACCAAGCCCAACCTTCATACGAACGGTACGGATCATATTTTTTGCCCATGGACGAAACTTTAGCCCGTGTCGTATTAGACTTATCAGGCCGACCAGTCTTAGTTTATGACGCCAACTTTTCAGCTGAAAAAGTGGGGGCCTTTGATACCGAACTTGTCAAAGAATTCTTCTACGCCGTAGCTATGAACGCTCGCATGACACTACATATTGACCTATTGAAAAACGGCAACACCCACCACGAAATCGAAGGCATTTTTAAAGCATTCGCCCGCGCCCTAAAAATCGCTTTGAAAGAAACAGACGGTGGCGTCCCATCCTCAAAAGGATTGATTCAATAAGTCAGGGTGTTTTGATCAAGAATAAGTGGCATGTCGTTGGATATTGATTG
>NZ_JBOEQF010000101.1:0-7484 GCF_050689315.1 Aerococcus sp. L_32 | reverse complement strand
GACGACAACTGTTGGGGTATTATTACCAGATATCACGAATAATTTCTTTAGTGCTTTAGCTTTAGGGATTGATGATATTGCCTCAATGTACAAATACAACATTATTCTAGATAATGCAGATAATAAAAAAGAATCACAAGTTCTTTCTAATATTTTAGCAAAACAAGTAGATGGTGTTATCTACATGGGTCACCAATTATCTGACTCTGTTCGTGAAGAAATCAACCGTACAAACACACCGTTTGTATTAGCCGGTTTAAACGATGATAAAGGCGAAATTCCTTCTGTAAATATCGACTACACACAAGCTTTCTATGAAGCTGTTTCAGGTCTATTTGCACAAGGATACAAAAATATTGGTTTCCTAGCGGCTAAACCATACTTTAACAATAACCTAGACCGTTACAATGGTTACTTAAAAGCTTTAGAAGAAGCTGGTAAAGAATTGGACAAATCATTATTATTTGAAGTGCAAGACTCTCGTTTCAAAAACGGTGAAGACATTGCCCAACAAATCCGTGATTCAAAAGCTGACGGTATCGTTGTCGTTGGTGATGAGTTAGCGGTTAAAGTAACAAACCATATGGTGGATAATGGTGTGAAAGTACCAGAAGAATTCGCTATTGTGACGTCAAACAACACTTCCCTAACTGAAGTTGTTCGACCAACTTTAACGTCAATTGAACCACCTTTATATGATATTGGTGCCGTTTCAATGCGTATCTTAACAAAATTAATGAACAAAGAAGAAGAAATCGAAAACCATGTAACCTTACCACATAAATTTGTTTTACGTGATTCAACCAAAGATGCATAAAGTGAGAAAGGCCCTCAAAGCGAAATGCTTTGAAGGTCTTTTTTTTACCTTGTTGTTTGAAAATTCTTCCATTATCATTAATGTAATGAATTGGGAGAGGTGTTGGATTTAGATGAAGAATAAGTTGAGCCAGGGTAACCGAATATTACTAATGATTATAGCCATTGGACTAGTCTGTCTAGTGGGCATTGCACTTGCCTACAAGGGGATTGTTTCACCAAGTAACGCCAATGAAAACGGGGATGAACAAGGGGGAAACGATACGCCAGTCATACAAGTGCCGTCCTTTTTATCAAATCTGCCGGCTAAGGAAACTGAAGACCAGTGGCAGGGTGAGGATGGGACTTTTGTCTTGCGGTCGGTTGGAGATGTTTTGATCCATTCGGAGGTGACAGCAACAGCGGATACGACAGCGGAGGTGTTTGCGAATCAAACGGCTTCACTACAGGATGCGGGTGCTCTAACTGGAGACAATTTGATTGCCCATGGTTCAAATAATGGGGACATGGCGGTTGATCTAGGTGTTTCGGACTATAATTTTGACCCTATGGTTGCTAAAATTGCGCCATTTACATCTTATGCAGATTATACAGTGGCCAACCTGGAGATTCCTGCGGCCTATCCTGAATTGCCGGTGGCGACTTATCCGAATTTCAATATGCCTTCATCCATTCTTGGGTCTTTGAAGAGGGCTGGTATTGACGGTGTGTCAACTGCGACCAACCATACGCTGGACCAGTTTGCGGACGGAGCTAACATCACTATGGACTATCTGGATGAAGCTGGGCTCATGTATTACGGGGCTTTTCGTAGTCAAGAAGACCATGACACGGCAAGGATTGTCGAGAAAAATGGGATTAAGTTGGGCTTTCTGGCTTATACTTATGGGACCAACGGCATGGTTCCGCCCGAAGATGAGCCGTGGGTGGTTAACTATGCGGATTTACCAGTGATGCTTGAAGAAGTGGCGGCATTGAATGACCAAGTAGATGCGGTTGTTGTGTCCTTACATTTGGGGACTGAATACGGGACGTTGCCGGATGATGAACAAATCGCTGTGACCCAGGCCTTGGCAGATGCTGGTGTAAAATTGGTGATTGGTGGACACCCACATGATTTACAGCCAGTGAATTGGTTGAATGACAAGGATACCTATGTGATTTATTCGCAAGCGTCATTTATGACTGGTCAAGTTGCAGATGATAATAAACTTGGGGGCATTCATGAGGTGACTTTTACCCGTGACGAAAACGGTGAAGTACAAGTGAGCGTCGGGAAATTCATGCCGACTTATTTTTCAGGGACAGCTCACGAGACTTCATACGAAAGTGTTCCACTAGCGGATTATAAGGGGCAAGATAATGATCAAGCTGCTTGGGTTGAAACCATTCATGACAGGATGATGACTTATACAGAAGAATTTACCTATGCGGATTATTTGGAGACTGCCTGGACAGAGGGCGTTGACTACGAATAATAGCAGTAGGTAGGAGCATGCTAAGAAGCGTGGGATTTACAATGCCTTTACTAAAATGACTTTTGTAAAATGCAATAAGGGATTGATTTTGTATCGAATTCCCCTTTAAATGTCAGCTTTTTTGTGAGAATGTCATCTTTTGATTTTGTTTTCAAATGGCATAGATTATAATAGGATGATATTTTGTTTATTTTGATTAGTAGATATATGTACTTGGCAAAAGAAAAAACAAGAACCTTATTTAAGTTGTCAGAGGGATTTGCATTAAATAAGGGGATAAATCAATTGAAGGATGGGATAATATGCAAGCAGTAATTACAGTAATTGGTAAGGATAAGGTTGGTATTTTAGCGACAGCAGCCACTAAATGTGCTGAATTAAACGCAAATATTGTAGATGTTGAGCAATCAATCATGCAAGACCTTTTTACCATGGTGATGATCGTCAATATTGATGGTTTAAACGTTGAATTTGAGGACTTTAAAAAAGAAATTAAAGATGCATTAACTGCGATGGAAGTTTATGTAATGCACGAAGATATTTTTAATGCCATGCATAAAATTTAAGTCAGTTGAGGAGAAACAAACATGCTAGAAATGAATAATATCATTGAAACAGTTTCAATGATTAAAGACAACAATTTAGATATTCGAACAATTACAATGGGGATTTCACTGATTGACTGTGCAGATCCAGATATCGACCGTGCCTGTCAAAAGGTATACGATAAAATCACTACTGTTGCCAAAGACTTGGTGAAAACCGGTGAAGAAATTGAAGAGAAATACGGGATTCCAATTGTCAATAAACGGATTGCTGTAACCCCAATCTCTCAATTATTAGCGGCTTCAGGTGGCGACCCGTTAAAATATGCCCATATCTTAGATAAGGCAGCCAATACAGTTGGCGTCAACTATATCGGTGGGTATACAGCCTTAGTTCATAAAGGATTTTCTGCTGGGGACCGTGCTTTAATCGAATCAATTCCACAAGCGATGGCTGAAACAGACCACGTTTGTTCATCCGTTAATATTGGGTCAACACGTGCAGGGATCAACATGGATGCTGTTAAAATCATGGGTGAGGTTGTCCGTAAGGCGGCTGAATTAACCCAAGATAATGAAAGCATGGGGGCCTCTAAGATTGTCGTCTTCTGTAATGCTGTTGAAGACAATCCATTTATGGCTGGTGCCTTCCACGGTCAAGGGGAGCCGGATGTTGTGATTAACGTTGGGGTTTCTGGACCAGGTGTTGTCCGCAATGCTCTTGCAGAATTGCCAAAAGATGCATCTCTTGAAACAGTTGCGGATACTATTAAACAAACAGCTTTCAAAGTAACTCGTATGGGACAATTAGTGGGGACAGAAGCCTCTAATATGCTAGGTGTACCTTTTGGAATTGTAGATTTATCATTAGCGCCTACGCCAGCTGTCGGCGATTCTGTAGCTCACATCTTAGAAGAAATTGGTTTAGACCAAGTGGGTGCCCATGGTTCAGTAGCGACTCTAGCTATGCTAAACGATGCAGTTAAAAAAGGCGGTATCATGGCATCATCAAATGTTGGTGGTTTATCAGGTGCCTTCATTCCAGTAAGTGAGGATGCAGGGATGATTGCAGCTGCAGCTAACGGTACTTTAAATATTGAAACGTTAATGTCTATGACAGCTGTATGTTCAGTTGGTTTAGATATGATTGTTATTCCTGGTGATACAACGCCTGAAATTATTTCAGCGATTATTGCCGATGAAGCAGCGATTGGGATGATTAATTCTAAAACAACCGCTGTTCGTGTGATTCCAGCTATAGGTCGCCGTGATGATGAAGTCTTGAACTTTGGTGGTTTGTTCGGTGAAGCTTCTGTTATGCAAGTAAATCGAACTTCTCCTAATACCTTTATCCACCGTGGTGGTCGTATTCCAGCACCAATTCAATCACTTAAAAACTAGTTTTTTTATCATAAGTAAGGCCCTTATCTTTTTACAAAATAAGGGCTTTTATTTGGTTCAATGAATGAATGCGCTTATAATGGAGGCACAGTGGAAACTGAATACGTATTAAGGGGAAATTACATGAATTTATTAAATCAAACATTAACCTTAAATAATGGGGTAGAAGTCCCACAAATTGCATTAGGGACTTGGCAAACACCGACTGCTGAAGCGGTGAGTTCAGTCCGTTTTGCCCTAGACAATGGCTACAAACACATTGACGGTGCTCATGCCTACGAAAACTCTAAAGGGATTGGTGAAGGGATTAAATCTTCAAACGTTAACCGTGAAGACATTTTCATCACAACTAAGGTTCGTGGGGAATCGAAAACTTATGAAGCGGCTATGGACAACTTCTACCAAGAGTTGAAAGACTTAGATACTGACTACATAGACTTATTATTAGTCCACTGTCCAACACCTTGGCGCTTTTTCTCAAGAACTGATGAAAAACGTCCAAGCTTCTATGAAGAAAATATCCAAGTATGGCGCGCTTTAGAAGAGTTGTATGATAAAGGCTTAGTCCGTGCAATCGGGGTTTCAAACTTTAACGCCGATGACTTACAACACTTAATCGAAAACACAAATATTAAACCTGTGGTAAACCAAATCAAGTACCACATTGGCTATACGCAAGACGATATTGTATCTTACTGTGAAGCTAACGACATCATCGTTGAAGGCTACTCATCACTAGGTACAGGCCGCTTATTAGGCAACGAAGATATCAAGGCGATTGCAGACAAATACGGGGTATCCGTACCACAATTATGCTATCGTTATCCTTTGCAAAAAGGCCACATCATTCTACCAAAATCAGTTCACGAAGAATACATTCTTGCCAATGCTGAATTAGATTTCGAAATTTCTGAAGCTGATATGGCAACTTTAGATGCATTCGTTATTGAATAACCTGATGGTCATCCTTGATAAAAAAAGGAGCTAGGAAATACCTAGCTCTAAAAATAAATTCACCGTCAACTTTGCATTTAGCGTAGATAACTTTTTTATTTTGTTATAATTTTGATAGATGGTGAGTCACTCATTTAATTCTTGTGTGTCACTAATCTAGTAAGGTATTTGACTCACTATGCTTTTTAAAAGGATAAAAAACCTTCAACTCTTTCTGGTTTAGAATGAGTTGAAGGTTTTTTGTTAGGAGACTAAGTTGTTTTGCAATCTCCTTTTTGAGTATCTTTTTTAGAGGCAATATACTGTTTCACTAAGCGATCGTATTCACGCATAATTGACGAAATGACCGGTTTTTTTATCGACTCTAATGGGATGGAATCGATGGAAGCTATAGGCAATACATCGTTACCCGTTCCTGAAATAAAAGCGCCATCGATAGTATTTAATTCCGTCACAGGAACATTTTGTTCAATAATATCAATTTGCTGTTGTTGGCAAATAGCTACAACTTTAGAACGGACAATACCTAAAAGAACATTTTTAGCAGGAGAAGTATAGAGTTTATCCCCTTTAACAACAAATAAATTTGAACGACTACCTTCTGTGACGTTACCTTCTTGGTCGACTAACAGCACTTCATATGAACCTGTTTTTTCTCGTTCCGCTAGTACAGTTTTTTGATACTCTTCACGTTGGATCTTGATATTCGGATCTTCTCTTTCCAAATTCAACAAAGTTGTTTTAATGCCATTTTGATAATAGCTCGCAGGCGGATAAGAACTTTTAGTGAAGAAAGCCAGTAAACCAATGTCTTTATTCCAGATCAATTTGATATTTTGATCAAAGGCACCATTCTTATCTATAAGTTGGTATAACCGATTGATTAAAATATCATCTGAATCTGTTAAAGGAATGCCGACAGCTAGAGCAAACGCTCTGAATCGGCGCAAATGATCTTCCAAAAACAAAGGTATGCCTTCTCTAACGCGAATCACTTCATACACGTTTTTTCCTGTTAATTGTTCAAATGGATGCAAGTTGTCTGTGGATACTTCTTGATCATTATGATAGTAAAATTTTTGTTCAACATATTCCATATTTTTCATCCTCTTTTATTTAATCATTGTGGTTAATTTGTTCAGGAGCGTGTTAATGGTCTATTTTTAAATAAGTTTATCACTTTTTTTAAATGAAGACAGCAATGTTTTTTTAAATAGTTGAATAGATACTCCTTACTATAAAGTGTAGTGAGGAGTGTAATTTTTTACTAAATACATACTGGGAAAAAGGTATTTAATATCAAATAGGAGCGAAAATAACATATAACTTACATAGAGTGTTAGGGCTTATTTATCTAAGCTATATATCCGTATCAGTCATAGAATAATTATTCACTGTTAGCGACCTTTCAATGCTAGCTTTAGTAGCAAGAATCCCTTGTCGTTTATGAGAAAAGTTCTATGGCACAGCTATAGTGGTACGAAAATAGAGAAGTTAAAACTTAACCGATTACATAACTTTTGACTTATATAAAACCAGATGATAAACTACTTTAAAATATGAAACTATCACTTTTATATGAAGGAGAGATTCTATGCGCGCAGTAACATGGCAAGGAAACGAAAAAATGGAAGTCAAAACGGTCCCGGATCCTACGATTGAAGAACCAACCGATATGATCGTTCGCATTACAGCAACAGCTATTTGTGGTTCTGATTTGCATTTATACCATAACGGGAAACCGGTCATGGAAGAAGACTATGTAGTAGGGCATGAGCCTATGGGTATTGTAGAAGAAGTTGGTTCTGCAGTGACCAAAGTGAAAAAAGGCGACCGAGTTGTTATCCCTTTCAACATTGGTTGTGGAGATTGTCATTTCTGTGCTCATCATATGGAAAGTCAATGTGACAATTCCAACCCTAATCCAACGTTTGATCAAGGCGGATTGTTCGGTTTTGGTAAAATGAACGGAAATCACCCTGGAGGGCAAGCTGAATACTTACGTGTCCCATTTGCAGATTTTACTTCTTTTGTTGTTCCTGAAAGTAATCTACCGGATGAAAAGGTATTATTTCTATCGGATGTACTGCCAACAGCATATTGGAGTGTAGAGCATAGTGGTATGAAACCAGGAGATACAGTGATCGTATTGGGTTCTGGCCCTATCGGATTATTTGTACAAAAATTTGCCAAAATGAAAGGTGCTAAACGTGTAATTGCCGTAGATAACGTCGATCATCGTTTGCAGCATGCGAAAAAAATGAACGGCGTAGAGACCGTGAATTTTTCT
>NZ_JBOEQF010000100.1:0-7505 GCF_050689315.1 Aerococcus sp. L_32 | reverse complement strand
GATAATAGGAATATAAGGACGAGTTAACTTCGTGGTACCACCTTAATTTCAACAGCTATGGCTGTTGCTTGCCGCGTAACGTGCGTGACGGAATAGCTTTGCACTATTCTCCTCCAGAGTGTTTGCAAATAAATGACATTGAGCATTCTCACCCGTTAGCTCTCTCTAGAAATGTCGACAATTATTCTTGCTCTTTCATTGGATTATTCGTTCCTTATCTTATATCAAAACAAAAAAAGTGTCAAGATAGTATATTTTCTAGTTGTTCATTTGTCACAAGAAAGGTAAACTGAGTTATAATAATGCCAAATTTTAGCAAAAATATAAACTTTTTCTACCGGAATTTCCGGTGAACTACTGAGGTGTACGCGAATTGACAGATCATTCTGAGAACCACTTCCAACAAAATAAAGTAGTCTATATACTCTACCTTATTTTTGTAACAGGAATCGTTGGTTTCTCCTCATTACAATTATATCAATACAACAAAGCATCCTATAAAGAACTATCTACTAATGTTGTCAACCTTCGTGAAGGACCTGGGATAACTTATGATATTAAAGACCAACTTGACGGCAGTAATCCTTATCGAATACTTAGACAAGAAAATAATTGGTACTATGTCCTACTCGATAACAATGAAATAGGTTGGATACCCACTTGGTTAGCTGATAACCAAGATATCGATTCCTCTGATTTCATTGCCACAACCTTAGTGGATGATATTCAAATATACGAAGAAAATACAGAGGACGCAACAGTCTTAACATCTGCAGAAAAGAATTCAAAATACCAAATCTTACACCAAGCTGATGGTTGGGCTCAAATTCAGCTTTCTGGTGAAATTGGTTGGGTGAAACAAACAGAAATCGATGTGACACCAGGAACAATTGCCTACGAAGAAGATACTGAAATCACAGAAGAAGAACAATCCACTTTCGATGAATTCCTATCTGGTTACGACTTTACTGTCAAGGCAACTGCAGATGGGGTAAATATACGTAGCGAAGCCAATAAAGACTCTGAAATCTTAGCCAAAGGTGCTCTAAACGAACAATTTGCCTATCTTGGTCAAGAAAATGAATACTACCATGTACGTTCAATCGATGGTACTGAGGGGTATATCGTTAACTGGTTATCAGAAAGTGATTCAACTGCCATGGCGGATAAAGCAAAAGCAGCGGAAGCAACCAGTACATTAGCTGGCCGGACCATTGTATTAGACCCAGGTCACGGTGGTATCGATCCAGGTGCTATAACAGACGGTCTATATGAAAAAGAAGTCACCCTACAAACTGCCCTAACCGTTAAGGAAAAACTTGAAGCAGTAGGCGTAAATGTGATTTTAACCCGAGATGATGATTCAGATGTTGCTTTAGCTGATATTCCATATACAGCCAACCAAGCAGACGCTGACCTATTGATTTCCTTCCACTATGATGCAATTGAATCAACAGGTGCATCCGGCACAACAGCTTACTACTACGGCGACGATTCCACCCCAGTAGCCCATGAGATTCAAGCCCAATTAATGGAACAATTACCATTAGAATCTAACGGCGTTAAATTCGGTGACTTCCAGGTTATCCGAGAATTAGCTGGCGAAGGTGTCCTACTAGAACTTGGATACATGTCAACACCAAGTGACGTGGCCGTATTTAGTCAAGAAGAATACTGGAACCAAGTTGCCGACGCCATTTACAACGCTTTAGTGATTTACTATCAATAATTGATTTTTGGTCACTGCTGCCAAAACAAGAAAAATACCGATTGCCGGAAATTCTCAGGCAATCGGTATTTTTTTCTGTTTAATCTAATCCAGCTTAATTCTAAGCTTCATCCGAGTCTAATATGATGGTCACTGGACCGTCATTGGTTAGTGATACCTGCATATCGGCACCAAATTCACCTTCAGCAACCTTTAACCCATATTCATTACGTAATGTTTCATTTAATAATTGATACATTTTATCGCCGTGGTCTGGTTTGGCAGCATCGATAAATGATGGTCGGTTGCCTTTTTTAGTTCTAGCATAAAGGGTAAATTGCGAAATGGATAATATCTCACCTGACACCTGGTCGATGTTTAGATTCAATTTATCATCCTCGTCAGTAAAAATCCGCATATTAGCGATCTTTCTAGCCATATATGCCACCGTTTCCGCCGTGTCATCATCATGAACGCCTACTAGAAGCACAAACCCTTTATTAATTTCACCAACAACTTTTTCATCAATGGCAACGTTAGCTTGGCTAACTCTTTGCACGATAATTCGCATCCAAACCCTCCATTAATACACTTGTTTCTATTTTATTCTTTAGCACGGGCAACCGAATAAACATCTGGTATATTTTTCACCCGGTCGATAATCTTATCTAGTTGGTTGACGTTTTGGATGACAAAACGCAGTCTCACTTTGACAGAATTATCGTCATGGTTGACGTTACCGTTAATATTGGTAACTGATCCAGCAATCGGCGTGATAATCTGTAACACTTCATTCAAGAAGCCAGACCGGTCTTCACCTTCAACCACAATTTCCACTTCATATTGGTTATCCACATTCTTGCTGGCATCTTCCCACTCAACTGGAATCAAGCGATCTTGTTCATCCTCTGGGACTTGCACATTCTTACAGTCTCTGCGGTGGACGGAAACCCCTCTACCTTTAGTGATATAACCCACAATATCGTCTCCTGGTACAGGATTACAACAATGGGCTAGACGGACTAGGAGTGAATCCAAACCTTCTACTATGACACCAGCACTAGATTTAGACGCTTTACGGCGTACATGACTAGATTGTTTTTGAGTCTTGCTGAGTTTCTTCTGTTCACCTGATTCTTTCAGGGTCTCTTCAACAGATTCCCTGTTCTTCTCAGCTGCGCGTAACCGTCGTTCCCGCTCAGTTAAACGGTTAGCGACTGCAGTTGATGATAATTCACCAAAGCCAATCGCCGCGAACAAGTCTTCTTCAGTCGAGAAGTTGAACCGTTCAAGGGTTTTACTGATATCTTCTTTTTTGTAGACATCTTTTAATTTGAAACCTAGATTATCAAGGGTTTCTTCAAGGGCATGTCGACCTTGTTCTACCGCTTGGTCACGGTCCTGCAATTTAAAGAATCGCTTGATTCGGTTGCGGGCCCGCGAAGTTTTCACTAAGTTTACCCAATCACGCGATGGTCCTGCCGAATTCGGTGACGTTAGAATTTCCACGATGTCACCATTTTTCAATTGGTAATTCAAAGGTTCAATCTTGCCGTTGACCTTAGCACCAACCGTCTTATTTCCCACTTCTGAGTGAATTGAGTAGGCGAAGTCTAATGGGTAGGAACCCGCTGGTAATTCAGTCACGTCGCCAGTTGGGGTGAATACATAGACATTATCTTGGAAAATGTCCTCTTTCACGCTTTCCATGAAATCCGTGGCATCTTTAGATTCATCCTGCAACTCCGCAATTTGGTTAAACCAATCTAGCTGGGCGTCTAGAGGTGAAGCCTCGACTTTTTCAAGGTTACCCATTTTGTAAGCCCAATGTGCGGCAACCCCGTACTCAGCAACCTCGTGCATTTCATAGGTTCTAATTTGCACTTCTACTGGACTCGGCTGGTTTCCGACAACCGTCGTATGGATAGACTGGTACATGTTGGCTTTTGGCATGGCAATGTAGTCTTTAAACCGGCCTGGCAATGGCTTCCAATTAGTATGGACAATCCCAAGTACTGCATAACAGTCGCGAACAGATTCTACTAACACCCGGATAGCTTGGAGATCAAAAATCTGGTCGAATTCTTTGCCTTGGTCTTTCATCTTCCGGTAAATAGAATAAATGTGTTTAGGTCGGCCGTAAATTTCAAACTTACCAGTAATAGCCCCCTTTACTTGTGATTCCAATTCGTCAATCGTCGTTTGAATGAATTCTGCCCGCTCGTCTCGTTTTGAATCTACTAATTGAACGATTGAGTAATACGATTCTGGATCCATATAGCGAAGCGCTGTATCTTCTAGTTCCCATTTAATCTGGTTCATACCCAAACGGTCAGCTAGGGGGGCATAAATTTCTAACGTTTCTGTAGAGATAATCACTTGCTTCTCTGGCTTATGCCATTTTAGCGTCCGCATATTATGCAAACGGTCGGCTAATTTCACCATGATGACCCGTAAATCGTTGGCCATTGCTAACAACATTTTACGGTGGTTCTCAGCTAATTGCTCTTCATGTGATTTATATTTAAATTTCCCTAATTTGGTGACGCCATCTACTAGGGTGGCAATTGTCGGTGAGAAGAAGTAAGCGATATCGTCTAATGAGATACCGGTATCTTCCACAACATCATGCAAGAACCCAGTAATGACTGTATCCGGGTCCATTTTCAATTCGGCTAAAATACCTGCAACTTGAACAGGATGGACAAAGTACGGCTCGCCTGATTTTCTGATTTGCTCAATATGTGCGCGTTCAGCAAAGTCTGCTGCTTTTTGGACATAGTCCACCTTCGCTTCAGACATATAGCTAGCACATAAGGCTAAAACTTCTGCTTTTGTATAATTATTTTTATTTGGCATGTTACCACCTACTTTCCTTGTTATAAGTTATATGGTTGGCATCATATTTAGTTTGTATATTCCTCCTATTTTACCATATAAATGGACTAGAAACCCTATCAAACCCTTCTTAGTCACCTAATAATTCTGTTGCAAATGACAGACTTGATAATAAATATAAGGGTGCTGTTTCTGTCCGTAAAATCCGTGGCCCTAACCCGCACAAATGCGCATGGTCGAATCCGTCAGTGAAGTCAGCGATTTCATCTGGATGAATGCCTCCTTCAGGTCCGGTAATAAAGGCAATACGATCCTCGGCTTCTAGTGATGCATAAGTCTTTGCCAAAAGGGCCGCTTCACCCGACTTGGCAACCTCTTCATAAGCCACGCAAACTTGGTCAAATTCGCATAGTCTATTTTTTACCATGCTAACACTATGCAAGTCTTCGATGATTGGGACAAAAGTTCTATGAGATTGCTCAGCAGCTTCCTTGGCAATCTTTTTCAAACGGTCAATTTTTTTGCCCGCTTTCTTTTGGTCCCATTTAGTGACGGAATACCGCATGGCAACTGGCACAATATGACGAACCCCTAATTCGGTCGCCTTTTGTACGATTAAATCAAGCTTGTCTCCCTTAGGTAGGCCGACAAAGAGTGTGGTGTCGACCGGGATTTCTTTATTTTCTTCCCGCAGTTCAACTAGGCGAAGGACTGCACTTTTCCCTTCATCAGAAACAAGTTCACCGATAAATACTTGTTCAGTTTGGGTGACTAGAATTACCTGGTCCCCAATCTGCATCCGCATAACGTTGAGCATATGATGGTTGGTGTCTTTATCCATCACTATTTGGTCATTTATTTGGGCGGTTTCCTCTTCGATAAAATATCTTTGCATCTTAATCTTGTCCTTTATGGGCTAAAATACCGTACCATTCACCCATGTTCATAACGATTTCAACGGTAAAATCATTGGCAGCAAGTAAGGCCAACATGTCATCTTTCTTGTCATGGAAAATACCTGATAGCACCAATTGCCCGTCTGCTTTTAGGTTGGTGTATGCTTGCGGGATCAGGGGTTCTAGGATTTCAAATAGGATATTGGCTGTAATGATATCTACTTGCGTATCGATGTCATTTAGGATGTTGTTTTGAGCAACGGAAATAGCGTCTTCTACATCATTTAAAGCAAAATTATTGCGGGTAATATCCAAAATTGACCCGTCATAATCATAGGCATCTACGTCATTCGCGCCTAATTTCTTCGCAGCGATGGCTAAGATACCAGACCCAGTCCCCACATCAATGACATCTTCCCCGCCAATCATAGCGATTTCCAGTAAACGTAATGCCAGTTTAGTAGTTTCATGTGAACCGGTCCCAAATGCCATACCTGGATCTAGGAATAAAGTGGTTTTCTTCGGATCAGCTACTTGGTCGTCTTTCTCCCAAATTGGCACAATATCCATAAAGCGCGATACATGGATTGGTTCATAGTAGGCCTGCCAAGCTGTTTCCCAGTCCTTATCTTCTAAGGGACTATAGCGGATGTCATGGATAACAATTTGTTGGTCTGTTGCTAATTCCTTATTGTAGTTTGCTTGGTAGGTTTTGATTTCAGAGATGATGTCTTCGATTTTTTTATCAGCTGAAAAGTAACCTAAAACTACCGGGTTAACTTCATATGCCCCTGGTGCTGGCTGGTCATTCTTCACTGAACCAAAGCCGTCATCTGACCAGTCAATATAGTCTTGCTCGTCTTTGATGGACACCCCAGCAGAGTCTAAGCCCCACAAAATTTCGGTTAATAGGCTTTCACTTTTATTATCTGTTTCAATTGTTACCTCATACCAAGTCATTCGTATCATCTCCTAAATATAATAAGCTGTCATCATAGCGCTTAATAGCTCTTCTTGTTGTGATCATTTGGTCCACTTCTTCTGCTGGCCATTTCAAATCAACCGCCATCCTTTCACCTTTTATTAATTCTTTAATTTGCAAACGGGCTTCATATAAAAGATGGCTAATCTCTTGGGCTAGAATATCTAAGTGCCCTTTTTGAAAGTGTTCAGTGTCTTTTGGTTGAATGATAAAAATCCCATTCTCAGTTTCATTAGCACGGTGGTCAGCTGTAAAAATAAACTTCAATTCTAAGTAATCGATGCCTTCTAAAGGCTGGTTATTCTTGTCTAAAAAAGTGATTTCATCACTGGCGACCACTGGCAGATATGTTTGCAATACCACCTGTTTGGTTACTGATACATAGGATAAACGCCAAGGAATATCAATATGGCTATTCTCTAATATTTCTTCAAGAAAAGTGTATACGGTTTGCATCTGTTGATTCCCCACTCTCGTCTTTTTTAATTATTATAATATACCCACATCAAAATAACTACCGCGCCAATGTTATGACGGATTCAATTATGCTATTACTTGATATTTTTAGATGTTGAATTTGATAGAATCTTAAACTATTATTATATTACATTTATTACAAATAATGAAAGCTATGCTATAATAAAGGTTAGAAATATAAATGATGAGGTGTTATTTAAATGGCCGATCGTAACTTGACGACAAAAGATATTTTACAGAAAGAATTTAAACCTGCCCTTCGTGGATTCAATACAGAGGAAGTAGACGAATTCTTAGACCTAATTATTCGTGACTATGAGTCATATGAAAAAGAAATTGCCTCACTTAAGAATGAGTTAGAACGTGCAAAACACTCAACTGGTACAAATGAAAGTGGACGCCAAGCCACTAACCAACGCTCAAAATCTACAACAGTACCTCAATCAAAAGGTACAACTAACTACGATATTCTACGTCGCTTGTCTAAGTTAGAAAAAGCTGTATTCGGTGGTCAAAACGCCAAAGTCGAAAATAAAGTAGATGCTAGCGAAGAGAACGAAGACGATACGAAAGATCATACTATTATTTTTGAAAATAACTAGTT
>NZ_JBOEQF010000099.1:0-7506 GCF_050689315.1 Aerococcus sp. L_32 | reverse complement strand
AACAATAGGAATATAAGGACGAGTTAACTTCGTGGTACCACCTTAATTTCAACAGCTATGGCTGTTGCTCGACGCGTAACGTGCGTGACGGAATAGCTTTGCACTATTCTCCTCCAGAGTGTTTGCAAATAAATGACATTGAGCATTCTCACCCATTAGCTCTCTCTAGAAATGTCGACAATTATTCTTGCTCTTTCATTGGATCATTCATTCCTTATCTTATATCAAAACAAAAAAAGTGTCAAGATAGTATATTTTCTAGTTGTTCATTTATCACAAGAAAGGTAAACTGAATTATAATAATGCCAAATTTTAGTTAAAATATAAACTTTTTCTACCGGAATTTCCGGTGGCCTACTGAGGTGTAAGCGAATTGACAGAACATTTTGAGAACCACTTCCAACAAAATAAAGTAGTCTATCTACTTTACCTTATTTTTGTAACAGGAATCGTTGGTTTCTCCTCATTACAATTGTATCAATATAACAAAGCATCCTATAAAGAACTGTCTACCAATGTTGTCAACCTTCGTGAAGGACCTGGGATAACTTATGATATTAAAGACCAACTTGACGGCAATAATCCTTATCGAATACTCAGACAAGAAAATAATTGGTACTATGTCCTACTCGATAACAATGAAGTAGGTTGGATACCAACTTGGTTAGCTGATAACCAAGATATCGATTCCTCTGATTTCATTGCCACAACCTTAATAGATGATATTCAAATCTACGAAGAAAACTCAGAGGACGCGACGGTCTTAACATCTGCCGAAAAGAATTCAAAATACCAAATCTTACACCAAGCGGATGGTTGGGCCCAAATTCAACTTTCTGGTGAAATTGGTTGGGTGAAACAAACAGAAATCGATGTGACACCAGGAACAATTGCCTACGAGGAAGATACTGAAATTACAGAAGAAGAACAATCCACTTACGATGAATTTCTATCTGATTACGACTTCACTGTCAAAGCAACTGCTGATGGCGTAAATATTCGTAGCGAAGCCAATAAAGATTCGGAAATCTTAGTTAAAGGTGCCTTGAACGAACAGTTTGCCTACCTTGGTCAAGAAAATGAATACTACCATGTACGTTCAGTCGATGGTACAGAGGGTTATATCGTTAACTGGTTATCAGAAACTGATTCAACTGCCATGGTAGATAAGGCACAAGCAGCGGAAGCAACCAGTACATTAGCTGGCCGGACCATTGTATTAGACCCAGGTCACGGTGGTATCGACCCAGGTGCTGTAACAGACGGTCTATATGAAAAAGAAGTCACCTTACAAACTGCTCTAACCGTTAAGGAAAAACTTGAAGCAGCCGGCGTAAATGTGATTTTAACCCGAGATGATGATTCAGATGTTGCTTTAGCTGATATTCCATATACAGCCAACCAAGCAAATGCTGACCTATTGATTTCCTTCCACTATGATGCAATTGAATCAACAGGTGCATCCGGCACAACAGCTTACTACTACGGCGATGATTCCATCCCTGTAGCCCAAGAGATTCAAGCTCAATTAATGGAACAATTACCATTAGAATCTAACGGTGTTAAATTCGGTGACTTCCAAGTCATCCGGGACTTAGCTGGCGAAGGTGTCCTACTAGAACTTGGCTACATGTCAACACCGAGTGACGTGGCCGTATTCAGTCAAGAAGAATACTGGAACCAAGTTGCCGACGCCATTTACAACGCTTTAGTGATTTACTACCAATAATTGATTTTTAGGCATTGATGCCAAAATAAGAAAAATACCGATTGCCGGAAATTCTCTAGCAATCGGTATTTTTTTCTGTTTAATCTAATTGAGCTTTATTCTAAGCTTCATCCGAGTCTAATATGATGGTCACTGGACCGTCATTGACTAGTGATACCTGCATATCGGCACCAAATTCACCTTCAGCAACCTTTAACCCATACTCAGTGCGTAATGTTTTATTCAATAATTGATACATTTTATCGCCGTGATCTGGTTTGGCAGCATCGATAAATGATGGGCGGTTACCTTTTTTAGTTCTGGCATAAAGGGTAAATTGCGAAATGGATAATATCTCACCTGACACCTGGTCGATGTTTAGATTCAATCTATCATCCTCATCAGCGAAAATTCGCATATTAGCGATCTTTCTGGCCATATATGCCACTGTTTCCGGCGTGTCTTCTTCATGAACACCTACTAGAAGCACAAAACCTTTATTAATTTCACCAACAACTCTTTCATCGATGGCAACGTTAGCTTGGCTAACTCTTTGCACGATAATTCGCATCCAAACCCTCCATTAAATTGCTCATTACTATTAATTTTTACTTTATTCTTTAGCACGGGCAACCGAATAAACATCCGGTATATTTTTCACTCGGTCGATAATCTTATCCAGTTGATTGACGTTTTGAATGACAAAACGAAGCCTCACTTTGACAGAGTTATCGTCATGGTTCACGTTTCCATTAATATTAGTGACTGATCCAGCAATCGGCGTGATGATCTGTAAAACTTCATTCAAGAAACCAGACCGGTCCTCACCTTCAACCACAATTTCCACTTCATATTGGTTGTCCACATTCTTGTTGGCATCTTCCCATTCGACTGGAATCAAGCGGTCTTGTTGATCTTCAGGGACTTGCACATTCTTACAGTCTCTGCGGTGGACGGAAACCCCTCTCCCCTTAGTGATATAACCCACAATATCGTCTCCTGGTACAGGATTACAACAATGGGCTAGACGGACTAGGAGTGAATCCAAACCTTCAACAATCACGCCCGAACTAGATTTAGACGCTTTACGGCGAACATGACTAGATTGTTTTTGTGTCTTAATGAGTTTCTTCTGTTCGCCTGATTCTTTCAGGGTCTCTTCAACAGATTCCCTGTTCTTCTCAGCTGCGCGTAACCGGCGTTCCCGCTCAGTTAAACGGTTAGCGACTGCAGTTGATGATAATTCGCCAAAGCCAATCGCTGCAAACAAGTCTTCTTCAGTCGAGAAGTTGAACCGGTCTAATGTTTTACTGATATCTTCTTTTTTGTAGACATCTTTTAATTTGAAACCTAGATTATCAAGGGTTTCTTCAAGCGCATGTCGACCTTGTTCTACCGCTTGGTCACGGTCCTGCAATTTAAAGAATCGTTTGATACGGTTGCGGGCCCGCGAAGTTTTCACCAAGTTTACCCAGTCACGCGATGGTCCTGCCGAATTCGGTGACGTTAGAATTTCCACGATGTCACCATTTTTCAATTGGTAATTCAAAGGTTCAATCTTGCCGTTGACCTTAGCACCAATCGTCTTATTCCCTACTTCTGAGTGAATTGAGTAGGCGAAGTCTAATGGGTAGGAACCCGCTGGTAATTCAGTCACGTCGCCAGTTGGGGTGAATACATAGACATTGTCTTGGAAAATGTCCTCTTTCACGCTTTCCATGAAATCGGTGGCATCTTTAGATTCGTCCTGCAACTCCGCAATTTGGTTAAACCAATCTAGCTGGGCGTCTAAAGGTGAAGCCTCCACCTTTTCATGGTTACCCATTTTGTAAGCCCAATGCGCAGCAACCCCGTACTCAGCAACCTCGTGCATTTCGTAGGTTCTAATTTGCACTTCTACTGGACTTGGCTGGTTACCGACAACCGTCGTATGGATTGACTGGTACATGTTGGCTTTTGGCATGGCAATGTAGTCTTTAAATCGGCCTGGCAATGGCTTCCAATTAGTGTGGACAATCCCAAGTACTGCATAACAGTCACGAACAGATTCCACTAACACTCGGATAGCTTGGAGATCGAAAATCTGGTCGAATTCTTTGCCTTGGTCTTTCATCTTCCGGTAAATAGAATAAATGTGTTTAGGTCGACCGTAAATTTCAAACTTACCAGTAATAGCTCCCTCTACTTGTGATTCCAATTCGTCAATAGTCGTTTGAATAAATTCTGCCCGCTCGTCGCGTTTTGAATCTACTAATTGAACGATTGAGTAATACGATTCTGGATCCATATAGCGAAGCGCTGTATCTTCTAGTTCCCATTTAATCTGGTTCATACCTAAACGGTCAGCTAGAGGAGCATAAATTTCTAACGTTTCTGTAGAGATAATCACTTGCTTCTCTGGCTTATGCCATTTTAGCGTCCGCATATTATGCAAACGGTCGGCTAATTTCACCATGATGACCCGTAAATCGTTGGCCATGGCTAACAACATTTTACGGTGGTTCTCAGCTAATTGCTCTTCATGTGATTTATATTTAAATTTCCCTAATTTGGTGACGCCATCTACTAGGGTGGCAATTGTCGGTGAGAAGAAGTAGGCGATATCGTCCAATGAGATACCGGTATCTTCCACAACGTCATGCAAGAACCCAGTAATGACGGTATCCGGGTCCATTTTCAATTCGGCTAAAATACCTGCTACTTGAACTGGGTGGACAAAGTAAGGCTCGCCTGATTTTCTGATTTGCTCAATATGTGCGCGTTCCGCAAAGTCTGCTGCCTTTTGGACATAGTCCACCCTCGCTTCAGACATATAGCTAGCACATAAGGCTAAAACTTCTGCTTTTGTATAATTCTTTTTATTTGGCATGTTACCACCTACTTTCCTTGATATAACTTATATGGTTGACATCAATATCTAGATTGTATATTTCTCCTATCTTACCATATAAATGGACTAGAAACCCTATCAAACCTTTGTTAGTCCCCTAATAATTCTGTTGCAAATGACAGACTTGATAATAAATATAAGGGTGCTGTTTCTGTCCGTAAAATCCGTGGCCCTAACCCGCACAAATGCACATGGTCGAATCCGTCAGTGAATTCGACGATTTCATCTGGATGAATGCCCCCTTCAGGTCCGGTAATGAAGGCAATACGGTCCTTAGCTTTTAGTGATGCATAAGTCTTTGCCAAAAGGGCCGCTTCACCCGACTTGGCAACCTCTTCATAAGCCACGCAAACTTGGTCAAATTCGCATAGTCTATTTTTTAACATGCTAACACTATGCAAGTCTTCGACGGTTGGAACAAAAGTTCTATGAGATTGCTCAGCAGCTTCCTTGGCAATCTTTTTCAAACGGTCAATTTTTTTGCCCGCTTTCTTTTGGTCCCATTTAGTGACGGAATACCGCATGGCAACTGGTACAATATGACGGACCCCTAATTCGGTGGCCTTTTGTACGATTAAATCAAGCTTGTCTCCCTTGGGTAGGCCGACAAAGAGTGTGGTGTCGACCGGAATTTCTTTATTTTCTTCCCGCAATTCAACTAGTCGAAAGACTGCCCTTTTGCCTTCATCAGAAACAAGCTCACCGATAAATACTTGTTCAGTTTGGGTGACTAGAATTACCTGGTCCCCAATCTGCATCCGCATAACGTTAATCATATGATGGTAGGCGTCTTTATCCATCTCAATTTGGTCATTTAATTGGGCGGTTTCCTCTTCGATAAAGTATCTTTGCATCTTAATCTTTTCCTTTATGGGCTAAAATACCGTACCATTCACCCATGTTCATAACGATTTCAACGGTAAAATCATTGGCGGCAAGTAAGGCCAACATGTCGTCTTTCTTGTCATGGAAAATACCTGATAGCACCAATTGCCCATCTGCTTTTAAGTTAGTGTAAGCTTGCGGGATCAGGGGTTCCAGGATTTCAAATAGGATATTGGCTGTGATGATATCCACTTGAGTATCGATGTCGTTTAGGATGTTGTTTTGGGCAACGGAAATAGCGTCTTCTACGTCATTTAAAGCAAAATTATTGCGGGTAATATCTAAAATTGACCCATCATAATCATAAGCAGCGACGTCATTAGCGCCTAATTTCTTCGCAGCGATGGCTAAGACACCAGACCCAGTCCCCACATCAATGACATCTTCCCCGCCAGCCATAGCGATTTCCAGTAAACGTAATGCCAGCTTAGTGGTTTCATGTGAACCGGTCCCAAAGGCCATACCTGGATCTAGGAATAAAGTGGTTTTCTTCGGATCAGCTACTTGATCGTCTTTCTCCCAAATTGGCACAATATCCATAAAGCGCGATACATGGATTGGTTCATAGTAAGCCTGCCAAGCTGTTTCCCAGTCCTTATCTTCTAGGGGACTATAGCGGATGTCATGGATGACAATTTGTTGATCTGCCCCTAATTCCTTATTATAGTTTGCTTGGTAGGTTTTGATTTCAGAGATGATGTCTTCGATATTTTTATCGTCTGAAAAGTAACCTAAAACTACCGGGTGAACTTCATAGGTTCCTGGTGCCGGCTGGTCATTCTTCACTGAACCAAAGCCGTCATCCGACCAGTCAATATAGTCTTGCTCGTCTTTGATGGACACCCCAGCAGAGTCTAAGCCCCACAAAATTTCGGTTAATAGGTTCTCACTTTTATTGTCTGTTTCAATTGTTAACTCATACCAAGTCATTCGTATCATCTCCTAAATATAATAAGCTGTCGTCATAGCGCTTAATGGCTCTCCTTGTTGTGATCATTTGGTCCACTTCTTCTGCTGGCCATTTCAAATCAATCGCCATTCTTTCCCCTTTAATTAATTCTTTAATTTGCAAGCGGGCTTCATATAAAAGATGGCTAATTTCTTGTGCTAGAATATCTAAGTGCCCTTTTTGAAAGTGTTCAGTGTCTTTTGGTTGAATGATAAAAATCCCACTCACTGTTTCATTAACACGGTGGTCAGCTGTAAAAATAAACTTCAATTCTAAGTAATCGATGCCTTCTAAAGGCTGGTTATTTTTGTCTAAAAAAGTGATTTCTTCATTGTCGACCACTGGCAGATATGTTTGCAATACCACCTGTTTGGATACTGATACATAGGATAAACGCCAAGGAATATCAATATGGCTATTCTCTAACGTTTCTTCAAGAAAAGTGTATACGGTTTGCATCTGTTGATTCCCCACTTTCGTCTTTTTTAATTATTATAATATACCCACACGAAAATAACTACCGCGCCAATGTTCTGACGATTTAAATTAGACTAATGCTTGCTGTTGAATTTGATAGAATCTTAAACTATTATTATATTACATTTATTACAAATAATGAAAGCTATGCTATAATAGAACTTAGAAATATAAATGATGAGGTGTTATTTAAATGGCTGATCGTAACTTGACGACAAAAGATATTTTACAGAAAGAATTTAAACCTGCCCTTCGTGGATTCAACACAGAGGAAGTAGACGAATTCTTAGATTTAATCATTCGTGACTATGAGTCATATGAAAAAGAAATTGCCTCACTTAAGAATGAGTTAGAACGTGCAAAACACTCAACTGGTACAAGTGAAAGTGGACGCCAAGCCACTAACCAACGCTCAAAATCTACAACAGTACCTCAATCAAAAGGTACAACCAACTACGATATTCTACGTCGCTTGTCTAAGTTAGAAAAAGCTGTATTCGGTGGCCAAAACGCCAAAGCCGAAAATACAGCAGATGCTAGCGAAGAGAACGAAGACGATACGAAAGATCATACTATTATTTTTGAAAATAACTAGTC
>NZ_JBOEQF010000098.1:0-7560 GCF_050689315.1 Aerococcus sp. L_32 | reverse complement strand
TGAAAAATTCACGGTCTCTACGCCGTTCATTGTTTTCGCATGCTGCAAACGATGATCGACGTTATCTACGGCAATTACACGTTTAGCACCTTTCATTTTGGCAAATTTTTGTACAAATAATCCGATAGGGCCAGAACCCAATACGATTACTGTATCTCCTGGTTTCATACCACTATGCTCTACACTCCAATATGCTGTTGGCAGTACATCTGATAGAAATAATACCTTTTCATCCGGAAGATTATTTTCTGGAACAACAAAAGAAGTAAAATCTGCAAATGGGACACGTAAGTATTCAGCTTGCCCTCCGGGGTAATTTCCGTTCATTTTACCAAAACCGAACAATCCGCCTTGATCAAACATTGGATTAGGGTTTGAATTGTCACATTGACTTTCCATATGGTGAGCACAGAAATGACAATCTCCACAACCAATGTTGAATGGGATAACAACTCGGTCGCCTTTTTTCACTTTGGTCACTGCAGAACCAACTTCTTCTACAATACCCATAGGCTCATGTCCTACTACATAGTCTTCTTCCATGACCGGTTTCCCATTATGATATAAATGCAAGTCGGAACCGCAAATAGCTGTTGCTGTAATACGAATGATCATATCGATTGGTTCTTCAATCGTTGGATCCGGGACTGTTTTGACTTCCATTTTTTCGTTTCCTTACCATGTTACTGCGCGCATAGAATCTCTCCTTCATATAAAAGTGATAGTTTCAGATTTTAAATTAGTTTATCATCTTTTTTATATAATTCAAAAGTTATGTAATCGTTTAAGTTTTGGCTTCTCTATTTTCGTACCTCTATAGCTGTGCCATAGAACTTTTCTCATAAACGACAAGGGATTCTTGCTACTAAAGCTAGCATTGGAAGGTCGCTACCAGAGAATAAACATTCTATGACTGATACGGAAATATAGCTTAAATAAATGAGCCCTACCACGCTATGTAAGTTTTATGTTACTTTCGATTCTATTTGATATTAAATACCTTTTTCCCAGTATGTATTTAGTAAAAAAATTACACTACTCACTACACTTTATAGTAAGGAGCATCTATTCAACTATTAAAAAAACATTGCTGTCTTCATTTTGAAAAAGTGATAAACTTATTTAAAAATAGACCATTAACACGCTCCTGAATAAATTAACCACAATGATTAAATAAATGAGGATGAAAAATATGGAATATGTTGAACAAAAGTTTTACTATCATAATGATCAAGAAGTATCCACAGACAACTTGCATCCATTTGAACAATTAACAGGAAAAAACGTGTATGAAGTGATTCGCGTTAGAGAAGGCATACCTTTGTTTTTGGAAGATCATTTGCGCCGATTCAGAGCGTTTGCTCTAGTTGTCGGCATTCCTTTAACAGATTCAGATGATATCTTAATCAATCGGTTATACCAACTTATAGATAAGAATGGTGCCTCTGATCAAAATATCAAATTGATCTGGAATAAAGACATTGGTTTACTGGCTTTCTTCACTAAAAGTTCCTATCCGCCTGCGAGCTATTATCAAAATGGCATTAAAACAACTTTGTTGAATTTGGAAAGAGAAGATCCGAATATCAAGATCCAACGTGAAGAGTATCAAAAAACTGTACTAACGGAACGAGAAAAAACAGGTTCATATGAAGTGCTTTTAGTCGACCAAGAAGGTAACGTCACAGAAGGCAGTCGTTCAAATTTATTTATTGTTAAAGGGAACAAACTCTATACTTCCCCAGCTAAAAATGTTCTTTTAGGTATTGTACGTTCTAAAGTTGTAGCTATTTGCCAACAGCAGCAAATTGATATCATTGAACAAAATATTCCAGTAACTGAATTAAATACTATCGATGGCGCTTTTATATCAGGAACGGGTAACGATGTATTGCCTATAGCTTCCATAGATTCCTTCAAATTAGCGTCGATAAAAAGTCCGGTCATTTCGTCGATTATGCACGAATACGATCGTTTAGTGAAGCAGTACATTGCCTCTAAAAAAGATATTTAAAATAAGATTTGCAAAACAAGATAGTCTCCCGACAAAGAAACCCTTCAACTCATCCTAAACTAGAGAGTTGAAGGGTTTTTATTTCTTTTAAAAAGCATAATGAGTCAAATACCTTAAAAGATAAGTGAAACACAAAAATTTAATGAGTAACTCACCATCTATCAAAATTATGACAAAATAGAATAGTTATCTACGCTAAACGCAAAATTAATGTGGAAATTATTTTAGTCCGAAATCAATCAAAACAAAAACCACGACGAAAAAATCATATTTATCATTATTTCATCACGGTTTTTATTTTTTTAGAGCTAGGTATTTCCTGGCCCCATTTTTTTATGAAAGATGACAATCAGGTTATTCAATAATGATTGCATCTAAAGTTGTCATATCAGCTTCAGAAATTTCAAAATCTAATTCAGCATTGGCAAGAATGTATTCTTCGTGAACTGATTTTGGTAGAATGATGTGGCCTTTTTGCAAAGGATAACGGTAGCATAATTGCGGTACGGATACACCGTATTTATCTGCAATTGCCTTAATATCTTCGTTGCCTAATAAGCGACCTGTACCTAATGATGAATAAGCTTCAACGATGATGTCGTTAGCTTCACAATAAGATACAATATCGTCTTGCGTATAGCCGATGTGGTACTTGATTTGGTTTACAACAGGTTTAATATTTGTGTTTTCAATTAAGTGTTTTAAGTCGTCGGCGTTAAAATTTGAAACCCCGATTGCACGGACTAAGCCTTTATCATACAACTCTTCTAAAGCACGCCATACTTGGATATTTTCTTCATAGAAGCTTGGTCGTTTGTCATCAGTTCTTGAGAAAAAGCGCCATGGCGTCGGACAGTGTACTAACAGTAAATCAATATAATCAGTGTCTAAATCTTTTAATTCTTGGTAGAAGTTGTCCATAGCCGCTTCATAAGTTTTCGATTCCCCACGAACCTTAGTTGTGATGAAGATATCTTCACGGTTAACGCTAGAAGATTTAATCCCTTCACCAATCCCTTTAGCGTTTCCGTAAGCATGGGCACCGTCAATGTGTTTATAGCCATTGTCTAGGGCAAAACGAACTGAGCTCACTGCCTCAGCGGTCGGTGTTTGCCAAGTCCCTAATGCGATTTGTGGGACTTCTACCCCATTATTTAAGGTTAATGTTTCATTTAATAAATTCATGTAATTTCCCCTTAATACGTATTCAGTTTACACTGTACCTACATTATAGTTGGAAAATTTCAGACCACCAAATAAAAGCTCTTACCTTGTGATAAGATAAGAGCTTTAGCTTTAAAAATTATTTTAGTTTTTAAGTGATTGAATTGGCGCTGGAATACGACCACCACGGTTGATAAAGGTATTTGGAGAAGTTCTATTGACTTGCATAACAGAAGCTTCACCAAACAAACCACCAAAGTTCAAGACTTCATCATCACGACGACCGATAGCTGGAATTACTCGAACAGCTGTTGTTTTAGAATTGATCATCCCAATGGCTGCTTCATCAGCAATAATCGCTGAAATAATTTCAGGCGTTGTATCACCAGGAATAACGATCATATCTAAACCAACTGAACATACAGCCGTCATAGACATTAAAGTTTCAATGTTTAAAGTACCGTTAGCTGCAGCAGCAATCATCCCTGCATCCTCACTTACTGGAATGAAGGCACCTGATAAACCACCAACATTTGATGATGCCATGATACCACCTTTTTTAACCGCGTCGTTTAGCATGGCTAGAGTCGCTACTGAACCGTGGGCACCCACTTGGTCTAAACCAATTTCTTCTAGGATATGAGCAACAGAATCGCCGACAGCTGGCGTAGGCGCTAATGATAAGTCTACAATACCAAATGGTACACCAAGCATGTTAGAGGCTTCTGTCCCCACTAATTGGCCCATACGAGTGACTTTGAAAGCTGTTTGTTTAATGGTATCCGCAACTGTTTCAAGAGATGCATCTTTTGGCAATTCTGCAAGAGCATTACGGACAACACCTGGTCCAGAAACCCCAACGTTAATCACGACATCCGGCTCTCCCTGACCGTGGAAGGCACCGGCCATGAACGGATTATCTTCAACTGCATTACAGAAGACGACAATCTTAGAAGCCCCCATGCTTTCGTTTTCTTGGGTTAATTCAGCTGCTTTACGGACAACCTCACCCATGATTTTAACAGCATCCATGTTGATACCTGCACGTGTTGACCCAATATTCACGGATGAACAAACGTGGTCTGTTTCAGCCATCGCTTGTGGAATTGATTCGATTAAAGCACGGTCCCCAGCAGAAAATCCTTTATGAACTAATGCTGTATACCCACCGATGTAGTTGACGCCAACTGCATTGGCTGCCTTGTCTAAGATATGGGCATATTTTAATGGGTCGCCACCTGAAGCCGCTAATAATTGCGAAATTGGCGTTACCGCAATCCGTTTATTAACAATTGGAATCCCGTATTTCTCTTCAATTTCTTCACCGGTTTTCACCAAGTCTTTGGCAACTGTGGTGATTTTATCATATACCTTTTGGCAGGCACGGTCGATATCTGGATCTGCACAGTCAATCAATGAAATCCCCATTGTAATTGTTCGAATATCCAAATTGTTGTCTTTAATCATTGAAACTGTTTCAATGATATTATTCATTTCTAGCATGTTTGTTTCTCCTTAACTGACTTAAATTTTATGCATGGCATTAAAAATATCTTCGTGCATTACATAAACTTCCATCGCAGTTAATGCATCTTTAATTTCTTTTTTAAAGTCCTCAAATTCAACGTTTAAATCATCAATATTGACGATCATCACCATGGTAAAAAGGTCTTGCATGATTGATTGCTCAACATCTACAATATTTGCGTTTAATTCAGCACATTTAGTGGCTGCTTTCGCTAAAATACCAACCTTATCCTTACCAATCACTGTAATTACTGCTTGCATATTATCCCATCCTTCAATTTATTTATCCCGTTATTAATGCAAATCCCACTAACAACTTAAATAAGGTCATTGTTTTATCTTTTGCCAAGTACATATGCCTCCTGATCAAAATAAACAAAATCTCATCCTATTATAATCTATGCCATTTGAAAACAAAATCAAAAGATAACATTCTCATAAAAAAGCGGACAATTTAAGGGGCATTCGATACAAAATCAATCCCTTATTGCATTTTACTAAAATATTTTTAGTAAAGACATTGTAAATCCTTCGCTTCTTAGCAATCTCCAATCCACTGCTATTATTCGTAATCAACGCCCTCTGTCCAGGCGGTCTCCAAATAATCCTCATAGGTAAAATCTTCTGTATACGTCATCATCCGGTCATGAATGGTCTCAACCCAAGCCGCTTGATCATTATCTTGCCCCTTATAATCCGCTAATGGGCTACTTTCATATGAAGTCTCATTAGCTGTCCCTGAAAAATAAGTCGGCATGAATTTCCCGGCGCTTACCTGTACTTCACCGCTTTCGTCACGTTCAAAAGTCACCTCATGAATGCCCCCAAGTTTATTATCATCTGCAACTTGACCAGTCATAAATGACGCTTGCGAATAAATCACATAGGTATCCTTGTCATTCAACCAATTCACTGGCTGTAAATCATGCGGGTGTCCGCCAATTACCAATTTTACCCCAGCATCGGCCAAGGCCTGGGTCACAGCGATTTGTTCATCATCCGGCAGGGTCCCGTACTCAGTCCCCAAATGTAAGGATACAACGACCGCATCCACTTGGTCATTCAATGCCGCCACTTCTTCAAGCATCACTGGTAGATCCGCATAGTTGACCACCCACGGCTCATCTTCGGGCGGAACCATGCCGTTGGTCCCATAAGTATAAGCAAGAAAACCCAACTTAATCCCATTTTTCTCGATAATCCTTTCCGTGTCATGGTCTTCTTGACTACGAAATGCCCCGTAATACATGAGCCCAGCCTCATCCAAATGGTCCATAGTGATGTAAGCACCGTCCGCAAACTGGTCCAGCGTATGGTTAGTCGCAGTTGACACACCGTCAATACCAGCCCGCTTTAAAGACCCAAGAATGGACGAAGGCATATTGAAATTCGGATAAGTCGCCACCGGCAATTCAGGATAGGCCGCAGGAATCTCCAGGTTGGCCACTGTATAATCTGCATAAGATGTAAATGGCGCAATTTTAGTAACCATAGGGTCAAAATTGTAGTCCGAAACACCTAGATCAACCGCCATGTCCCCATTATTTGAACCATGGGCAATCAAATTGTCTCCAGTTAGAGCACCCGCATCCTGTAGTGAAGCCGTTTGATCCGCAAACACCTCCGCTGTCGTATCCGCTGTTGCTGTCACCTCCGAATGGATCAAAACATCTCCAACCGACCGCAAGACAAAAGTCCCATCCTCACCCTGCCACTGGTCCTCAGTTTCCTTAGCCGGCAGATGTGATAAAAAGGACGGTACTTGTATGGCTGGCGTTTCGCTCGCCCCTTGTTCATCCCCATTTTTATTGGCGTTACTTGGTGAAACAATCCCATTGTAGGCAAGTGCAATGCCCACTAGACAGACTAGTCCAATGGCTAAAATCATTAGTAATATTCGGTTACCCTGGCTCAACTTATTCTTCATCTAAATCCAACACCTCTCCCAATTCATTACATTAATGATAATGGAAGAATTTTCAAACAACAAGGTAAAAAAAGACCTTCAAAGCATTTCGCTTTGAAGGCCTTTCTCACTTTATGCATCTTTAGTTGAATCACGCAAAATAAACTTATGTGGTAAGGTTACATGGTTTTCGATTTCTTCTTCTTTGTTCATTAATTTTGTTAGGATACGCATTGAAACAGCACCAATATCATATAAAGGTGGTTCAATTGACGTTAAAGTTGGTCGAACAACTTCAGTTAAAGCCGTGTTGTTTGATGTCACAATAGCAAATTCTTCTGGTACCTTCACACCATTATCCACCATATGGTTGGTTACTTTAACAGCTAACTCATCACCGACGACAACGATACCGTCAGCTTTTGAATCAAGGATTTGTTGGGCAATGTCTTCACCGTTTTTGAAACGAGAGTCTTGCACTTCAAATAATAATGATTCGTCCAATTCCTTACCAGCTTCTTCTAAAGCTTTTAAGTATCCATTGTAACGGTCTAGGTTATTGGTAAAGTATGGTTTAGCCGCTAGGAAACCAATATTTTTATATCCTTGTGCAAATAAACCTGAGACAGCTTCATAGAAAGCTTGTGTGTAGTCGATATTTACAGAAGGAATTTCACCTTTATGATCGTTTAAACCAGCTAATACAAACGGTGTGTTTGTACGGTTGATTTCTTCACGAACAGAGTCAGATAATTGGTGACCCATGTAGATAACACCATCTACTTGTTTTGCTAAGATGTTAGAAAGAACTTGTGATTCTTTTTTATTATCTGCATTGTCCAGGATAATGTTGTATTTGTACATCGAGGCAATATCATCAATCCCTAAAGCTAAAGCACTAAAGAAATTATTTGTGATATCTGGTAATAATACCCCAACAGTTGTCGTT
>NZ_JBOEQF010000097.1:0-7590 GCF_050689315.1 Aerococcus sp. L_32 | reverse complement strand
TACACCATCGATCGTCCTTGTCCCCGCTGCTTTAAGCGCTGGAATTATTTGCCTTTCAGCGACACTTTCACTGTCCCGTAATTGCCATGATTTGGACGGATCTTGGTCAGCTAAAAGTGTAGTGAAGTTGATTTTCCCCGCTAAATCGATTAAATAGACCTTTCTTTGGTAAGGCATTTCTAGGAAAAAGGTATCCCCCTGCCCGATCGCTAGCATGGCTACTTGCCCGTATCTGTGTAAATAAGGGTTCAAATACAGTAAAACTAAGCTAAGCGCTAATAGTCCGTGCAAGCCTTTAGTGACTTTCGCTTTGGAAAGGTCCGCTAGATACATGAGTAAAGTGACCACAAAAAATACCAAGACAGCAATTTGTGGCCTACCCGTCACCCACTGAAACCAAGTCCATTTTTCAGCGAACAGAGCAAGCATTTCTATTCCCTCAATCAAATAGGCTAATCCAGCTTGTAGCCAGGTGAAATAAGTGCCTAAGCCGGTGATTTGAATGAGTAAAATCAAAAGAAGTCCGGGAAATAAAAAGGTGGCGAATAGCCAAGAATAACCATAGTTTAAGATAAGGGACACCCAGGAGAATTCAAAGTAGGTCATGGTTAAAAAAGGAATGGTGACTAAACTGCAGATAAAGCTTTGCCAGATTTCGACTTGTAGAAAGTGCCGGCATTTGGCTTGGATAAATTTCCCGGTAAATAAAATGGTATAGGACAAGGCATAGGTCAACTGAAAGGACAGGGTAAAGATACTGCGTGGGTCTATCATTAGGAGTAAAATCATGGACCAGGAAGTGCCTACGAGTGATGAAGGTTGCCCGCCCCACCGCTTCTGAAGGACGTTATAGGTATAGGCCACAAAAGACCGAATCATACCGTAGGGCCACCCTAAAAAGATGGTATATATGAGTAGGATGGCAATGGCGAAATAATCAAAAGATTCTACTGTGATGCCTAATCGAAGAAGGATTTTCTTGAAAAAAGTTAAGAAATACTGGACGTGAAAACCGGAAATCGAAAACAAATGAATCAGCCCAATTGCTTGATAAGCGTCTAACACTTCCCCTTCAAGGGCATCCATTTCATTGAAAAAGAGAGACAAAGTATAAGCTGATACGGTCGGATTTTGAATGGTTGCCAGCCAATTGATGATGGCTTGTCTTTGGTTGGCTAACCAATATTGACCGTGATTCAAATCCTCGTTAATATTAATGGCATCCGGTGACATGATCCAATAAATATTCTGCCGTTTTAAATAATTCCGGTAGTTAAACAGGTGAAAATTTTGGTTTTCATCGGCCATTTCCAAAGTACCCGTAATTACAGCCCGAAAAGATTGTTCTTTATCTAACCAAGCTTTTTGGTCCTCTTCGTCTTCAAGCATATAAAATACTTGCATCTTTTCATTTTGTCCCTTTAAGAGCGCAGTCCCTTGAAAAGACAAAAGATTGCCTTCAACTTTTACGTCAGTGATGGCCACATCCATAACCAATTCTTCTTCTGACCCAGTTAGGATGCTATGTCGACTAGTATCTTGATAGACAAAATAAGTGCCGAGTAAACAATGTACAAACACTAGTTGTAGCAAAAATTTACCCTCTTTTAAAGCAAGCACACGGACCAAAAATAAGCCATAAGAAAGCCAAGCCCAAGGACTATTGGTCAGGGCTACAACGGCAAGTAGAAGTATACCTAAACTATGGAGGACTAACTTATATTGCATTTTAATTCACCGTGATTAAAGGTCGTAACTTCTCCATCGTTTTCTCCCCAATACCTGAAACTTGGTCTAGGTCATCGACGGTTTCAAATAGACCGTTCGTCTCCCGGTAATTAATGATATCGGCCGCCCGCTTCTCGCCTATACCAGATAAGGTCTGTAGCATTGTCGCATCTGCAGTATTGATATTGACCAGGTCCCCGTCACTTGTGGCGTCCCCAGAACTCTCGGATACAGCACTTTCTGTGACCTGGGACCCAGCAACCAATGCTTCAGTTGAAAGACTGACCTCTTCGCCCATTTTAGGGACATAAATCACCATTTGATCAGTCACTAATTGCGCTAAATTCACCTGACTTTGGTCCGCCTCTCCAGTTACTCCACCCGCCATTTCAACCACATCATGAACCCGCATACCTGGGGTCACTGGGACAACTTGCGGGATTTTTATAGCTCCTTTAATGTCTACATACCAGGTTTCATTGGCTGCGCTACTCGCAATATTTTCGGTTTCTTCATCAGTTTCTTCGTCAACTTCTTCTCTAGAGATTTCGCTTGCTATACCATTCACCGCACTTGATGAAACTACAACATTTTCCGAAAGGCACTCTTCTGAGCTTAGCAAGTTGGAGATCCCTTCATCCGTTTCTGCCTCTACCATTAAAGCATTAGTTTGGCCTTGTCTGCCTTGAAATACCTGACTAAGCCCAAAAATCCCTAGTCCACCCAAAGTCAAAAAGACGACAAAAATACCCAGCAAGTAGGGTCTATACAAGAACCACACTTGTTGGATATTCTTTTCTTTCGTATCTAATGCAAATTGTCTTAGCCACGCCCGCAACTGATTCATGATGATCACCTCACCTATTATATACGGCAAGGTCAGTTAAAAGCGTCGGCTCATTTTTCAAAAAATTTAACCATTTAATTCAGCGTATTTGGCTTTAATGGCTTCGTTGACATTTGGCGGCACAACGCTAGACACGTCCCCGTTAAACTTCGCCGCTTCCTTAATAATAGAGCTTGAAACAAAACGATATTTCTCACTTGATAACAAGAGAACGGTCTCGATATCTGGTGCTTGATGCTTGTTCATTAAGGCGATGTTGGTTTCTTGTTCAAAGTCACTGCCGTTACGCAAACCGCGGATCAAAATACCGCAGTCCAATTCTCTAGCGAAATTGACTGTTAGGCCAGATTTTAAGTAGATTACCTCTACATTATCTAGGTGTTGAGTGGCTTCCTGAGCTAAGACTAATTTCTCCTCGCCAGTAAATAAAGAGGTTTTAGTGGTATTTGTTGCGACAGCGACGTAGACGTAGTCAAACATCTTGGCTGCCCGCTCAATCATGTCCACATGGCCCATTGTTAAGGGGTCAAAAGACCCGGCGTATAAGGCTCTTCCTTTTGTTGTCATCTAGTCTTCCTCCATTTGATATACCAGGATTCTAGTGATTCCGTAAGTCACATCTTTGATCTGTTTGAGTGGTCCAAAGGCTTCCGGCAGTTTGTCTCGCTTGTCTAATTCACAAATTAAGCGGGCATCCGGTGCCAGCCAATGATTTGCTAAAAAGCCGTTGATCACATCTTCTAATTGTTGGCCTTTATAAGGTGGATCCAAAAATACCAAGTCAAATTGCAGGTCTTTATCTACTTGACGTAATTGTTGGATGGCTTTGCGGTTGTCCCCTGACTTCAAAACATATTGGTCCTCAATCCGCACGGCTGCCACATTTTCCTTAATCGTCGCTTGTGCTTGCCGGTTCTTTTCAAAACCGTAAACGACTGCTGCCCCTCTTGAAATGGCTTCTATTCCAAGCGCCCCAGACCCCGCATAGAAGTCCAGAACTCTTGTGTCCTCATCAAAATAAGGGCCGATAATATTAAATAATGATTCTTTGATTTTATCTGTAGTTGGTCGGGTATTATCCCCTGGCACCGCCTTTAAACGATGTTTCCCAAATTTTCCAGCTATGACGCGCATAGACTTGTCACCCCACGATTTAAAATTTGTCTATATTTTACCATATCAAAGACCGCCCACCTATAAGTGACCCTTTGAAAAAAGAATCCCCAAGATTAAGCTAAGCATTTTTCTGATCCGAACCTCATAAAAAAAGAACGCCCTGCTTAACCACGTGGCGTTCTTTTCCAATCAATATTTAAAAGATTCTACACCATATAACCTAGGAAATACGGCAGTTGCTGGCGCCACCAAATCCAGTCATGAGACACATCTGGCCCCCATTCTGCGAACCAGGCTGGGATATTCTTATTCTCAAAAGCTTCACGCAACTTGTAATAACCGGGCAGACCGTCTGCCTCCCAGTCACCTAAACCGGTACAAACGATGATATCTGCTTGGCGCAAGTGGTCGATAAACCATGGATCGTTTAAGGTCCAAATATAGTCCACTGGAGAGTTGTAGTAAACGGCTAGGTCACCGCCGAAGTCACCACCGAAGTAACGGGCGTCGTAAACACCTGATAAGGCAAGGGTTTTATTAAAGACATCCGGATGCTTCAATTGAAAATTCAGGGCATGGTAAGCACCCATTGAGCAACCTGTTGTCATCATTGGGTCAAACCAACCTGTATAGTGTTTGATGAATGGGATAGCTTCATCAATAACATAACGTTCGTAAGCATTGTGCGCTTCAGCTCGGTCATGCTGGGACTTGCCCTTGTGTAACCAAGATTCTTGGTCATGGGATGATAGAGTGAAAAATTGGACTTTTCCTTCTTCGATGAAATAATGTGCGGCTTCAATCATGCCGAAGTCCGCAAACTCATCTTTAGACCCACCAGATGACGGGAATACCACTACCGGAATACCTGCGTGCCCGTAGCGATTTAAGTACATTTCTTGATTTAAGTGACCTGAATAATGGTGTAAGAATTCTGCATTCATGGGGTTTCCTCCAGTTTTGGGTAAAATGACAGTCAATGTAAGGCTAGCCTTCTTTATGTTGGTGGACGTAGTTGAAAATCTCTTCAATTTCCGCTTCTGTATCCGCTAAAATACCATAGAATTGGTTACCTTGTAAGGCCGCAAAAGCGTCTGGTAAACGTTTTGAGAAGACAAAACGGTCGCCGTAATGACTGCGCAAAGTCGCTTCATCGTGGGCATAAGTATTTTGATCACGGTGGGTAATCGCCACGCAATAACGAGCAGGTACAGTCGGTGTTTCAAAAGGTTGACCGTCCACAATGCGGGCAAATTGACGGAATAAATCCACATGGTTGGCATAGTTATACATATCAATAGCATAACCCCCAGCCACTCGGTTGTTGTATTCAACCACTAGGTAGTCATCCCCATTTTCAAAGAATTCAATATGGAAGAACCGCTCCTTCATACCGAATTGTTTGACGATAGCTTGACCGTACGCCCGTAATTTTTCTGGAATTTCCTTTTGAATAATATAGCCGTAGTCTAATTGGTACTTTAATACCTCCAAAGTTGGGTCACGATAATACAAGCTTGTTTCAAAGACAATTTCACCATTTGGGTCGATTAAACCGTCATAAGATAGTAATTTTGCATTTTCAATATAAGGCTCAAAGAAATAGGCCTCCTTCTCATCCCACTCTGCAATAAAATTATCCACTGCTTCTTGGTCTTTTAACTTGTAGGTACCTGATGAACCCACACCTGAATTGGGTTTGGCTACTAAAGGAAAACCTAATTCCTTGATGATTCGGTTGACGGTACCCTTTTTATTGGCCACTTTTCCTGGAACCGCTGGCACGCCCGCCTTAGCGAATAATTTCTTCATTTCAGACTTAAATTTAACCTTGCGCAAATCTTTTGGCTTGTTGCCAGGAATATTAAACTGTTCACGAATCTCAGCTTCCAAGTTTAACCAATGTTCATTTTGCGACTCAATTCGATCAATTTTCCCGTGTTTGAAAAATAAATACGCAACGGCTTTTTTGACTTCTTCAGTATTTTCTAAGTCGTTGACTTTGTAGTATTCAGTCAAATCATCTTTTAAAGATTGAGATAATTGGTCATAGGGTTCCTGACCGATGCCAAGAACGTTGAACCCTTGTTGTTTTAACCGGTTAGTAAATAATTGAAAATTCTCTGGATAAAAGGGTGATGTCACAATAAAATTCATGTAAGCTCCTCCGCTCAAGGTATTTTGCGTGTATTTTATATTAATTTTTGATTAGAATCTCTCATTCATTATAAGCGGTAATGGGTGAAAAAGCAATTGCATTTAAGTTAAGGGAAACGCCTTCATTCACCCTTTTTAAGCCCCGCATAACGGGCACTCTGTATCAGTTGTACTTAATATGTCCATCGGTTAGAATGGAAAGTGGAGGTGTTTTATGACACAAGAAGTTACTTTAAGATCTGCCCAAGCTGCAGACTATCTAGCATTACACGCATTAAACCGAGGCGCTTGGTTTCAATCAGACTATGAAGAATACCCAGAGGCAACTGACGCTTATGTTGACTTAAACTTAAACAACTCATTGAGTGATGCCTCAATGGCAACAGTGGCTGAGGTCGATGGACAAATCGCAGGTGTTATCTTAGCGTCTGCTGACTTGGAACCTAAATACGGACGGATGTTAATGCGGTCAACAGCTGAAGCAGCTGCAACTATCCACGCACAAGGTCAGGAAATTGCCGACTATTTTTATGACCGGATGAAAATAGAAAATGAATACGATGCAAAATTACTAGAAAAAGCGCAAGCAAGTACCGCCTATGATGGTCGCATCGTCTTATTTATTATGGATCCAAATTTTCAAGGTCTAGGAATCGGCAGCAAACTATTCCAAGCTGCAAAAGACTATTTTGAAGCTAAAAACGTGGCAAATTACTACCTATTCACTGACTCTTCATGTAATTATCCTTTCTATGACCACAAAGGGATGCACCGTGCAGGTAGCTTAACTTATCATCAACCCGGTCTATTTGAACCGTTTGATGGTTCAAAAAGTACTGCACCTTTTGAATTTTTCATCTATGATAATCAATAAAAATACTTGAACACATTTCATATTATTTAATGTCCGAAAATTTATTTTGAGGCTATGCTGAATTTTCGTATTACCTGTTTAAAAAACGTAGTAAAAAATTGTGGCAATTTCTAAAGTTAAGGTTAATTTTAGAAATGTTCCATACACTCAATGAGTTAGTTGATTCCAAGAACTCAGCTGTGGGTAGACAACCCAAATATGATATATCTCTCATATTAACGAATAAGGAAATCAAGTCACAATTCAAAGATATAGCATGCTATTAATTTAACCAATGCGAAACCCCTCTAGATTTGTAGAGGGGTTGTTTATTATTTGGCTACTTTTAAGGATCGTCTATTCCTATAGTTCGATTGAGAATAATTATTCTCTGATCATAGATGGTTTTAATTTCCTACAATTTTCTGGAGAGCTGATCTTAGTAAACAATTGGGGTAGCTAGAATAACGTTTGTTCTACAATCATTAATGAAAGTTCATGCCATCCTAATCGATTGAATCATTATTTAAATCTATCCTGGGTAAATTGTGGTATTAACATGAACATTAGATACTTTTTATCAATAAAAAAATATAATTTAAAAGTGTTTCCTGATAGATTCCTATTGTGCTATTCATCTGTTATAGTTCTACATTCACCGATAGGCCTCAGAACTTATCCACTACTTGGTTATCATTATCCATTTACGTATATTAATAACTGCTTGGGATTTGAGTAATCATATTAGGATAAGTAAGAAGAGCATAAAGTGTGGTACCCCATCTATTTACAGAATGGTGATTTCTATATAAAATATGTTTTTCTATTTGCTAAATTCCATAAATGCTGCTTAATTTCACTAATCCAATTAGTGTTCCTAATCTTTATC
>NZ_JBOEQF010000096.1:0-7629 GCF_050689315.1 Aerococcus sp. L_32 | reverse complement strand
GTAGTTAAAATAGCCGGTAATTTCCAAACCAGGTCTTGAAATATCACTGGTAATGATCTCGCGGTCTAAATAATCTGCACCACAAATAACCTCAAAATCAAATTTTTCGACTAAATCTTTCACGGTTACCTTTGTCATATACGGTTTCCTTTCTTAACAAGTCACTATGCCCCTATTTTACCATACTAGACCCATATGGACAGTTGGATAAGCTGTAATTTGTGAAAAAGAAAAATCCGCCCGTCAATCTGGCATTCAGATCAACAAGCGGATTAGGATTTAAAATAAATTCGACTAGGTCGGCTCTCGCACCCTAGTCGGGTTCGAGCCTCCAGACAGAGCTGCGTTTCAGCTTAAGCTGTAGCTGACTTCGCCAACTACTGCCTTAAACTTCCAATGTTCCTGTCTGAGCGTCGGCTCTCGCACCCTTCTTTAGTCGAGCTCAAAATGTCAGGATCGTGCCGCTTCAGACATGAAGTGTGTGATGTACCATCACACTTATGTCTTCCACCGTTACGAGTCTAAGCGACATTTTTCACATCCTTCATTATTTCCCGGCTTCGATAAATTTCTCAAAAAACCAATGGTACATCGAGAACAAGAAGGCTGCGGCGATTGCGTAAAAGAAGTTTGCGAATACAAAGGATGTTGGGAAGAACAATCCTACGATAATAAACATAAAGCCATTTACGACTAATCTAAACAAACCGAATGTTAGGATATTTAATGGTAATGCCAACAAGTTTACGATAGGACGAATAATTGAGTTCACAATACTCAATACGATAGCTACTAAGATTGCTGACCAAAAATCTGCCACATATACATTCGGGTCAAGAATCCATGAAATAGCCATCAAGCCCAAAGCATCAATCAGTGTCGCTAATATAAATCGTCTCATAATTAAAAATCACGCCAACTTTCTTCCTCATCAGGATTATCTTTTGAATCTTTACTATAGCATGATTCATTATAGTCGTCCTGATCTTCAGCATCAAATGATTTAGTCTGACGGTATTCATCACGGTCATGTCTATCTACACGTGTACGACCTTCATCCCTTGGTAAAATCAATGCTAACAATAGATAAATCAGTAACCCAGCTCCGCCAGAAAGTGTGACGAAGACAAAGATTACACGGATAATCGTTGGGTCAATTTCAAAGTACTCAGCGATCCCGGCACAAACACCATCTAATTTTACGTCATTACGTGATTTTGTTAATTTCTTAGCCATTCTATTCACTCCTACCTTTTTAGTGGCTTCTGTTTGGCATTACAAAAATTAAAATAATGTAGATTAGCCAAACTGGAAACTGTGCCAAACTTAATAATACTGCGATGATACGGACTAAATTACCAGAAATACCGAAGTATTCACCAATACCACCACATACCCCAAATAAGTAACTATCTTTTCTTGACTTCACTAATCTCCCTGACATATTAAATCTCTCCTCTACGCATATCAGCATCATCTTTCACGCGAATATTACCACGCATTGTCTTCAAGTTTACTCGATAAGCCTTTTCTCCAGCTACATCATAGTAAAATGCTTTTTGTTTGTTAAATTGATCGTTGACTTGTGATTGACTCTTAATTAAGTCTGAACGGAACATGATTTCACCTTGGTTGGTGTGGGCTAACCCATCAACTGCTGTACCTGCTGGCATATTCAATTTAATATCGCCATTTTTTGTTTCTACTTGGGCACGAACTAATGGTTTCGCGTTCATCGTAATCACGATGTCCCCATTTAAGGTTTCCATCAATACATTTTCTACGTGACCTTTTAATCGTTGGCTACCATTCAATGATTTCACCACTAAATCTAGGGCTTCCACATCGTTTAAGGTTAATTGACCATTTTTCGTATCCACTTCAATCATTGAAGCTGTAAATTCTTCGATACTAATCGCGCCGTCAACTGTTTGAATGTAGATATCATTCGTATCCATATGTTCAACCGTTACAGGGCCAGAAATTGTTCTCGCTTTAATAAAATCTAAGCGGTCTTTTGGCACTTGTACCACAATATCTGTCTTGATAAAACGAGAAATCATATTCAAGCTTAAGGCCCCGTCAACAAATTCTAGGTTTGCTCTTTTTTCAAAGGCAGTTTGCGCATCTTCCTCCTCGAAATCGCCGTATAACTTACCAACGACTGTTAATTTCGTAGTTGGTTGGTCCCAAGATGTTAACTCAATTTGACCAGCCGCAATTTGAATATCCACCATTGATAATGGTTCAGTGTATTCATAGGTCGCTTCAAAATCATGGGTAATCAATTTAGGTATTGGAATTGATCCGCTACCTTTTTCAAATTTCACAGTTTTTGATACCCTATCTTGCACTTGGTCTAAAACTGACCGTGTTTTAGTGAAGAAGTCGCCAACGATATTTTTGTAGTCGTACGCACTTGCTTCAGTTTCTTCTTCAATCGGTTGGCTTTCGTCAACATTTGAATCTGCTTGTGCCGTCGCTCTTGATGGTCTTGGATTTTCCGCATCGATTTGAATAATATCTTCTTTCAATTGGTGGATTTGCTCCGTCAATTGGTTGATTTCTTCAGTCAAACGGTCAATTTCAATATGAGTCACTTCAGATTTTTCTTCTTGGTTAACCAAATTTTGACGCTCAGTTAACTTGCTTGCGAGTGACGCTTCCAAGTCTTTCTGAATAGCCACTTTTTGTGTACGCCCAGTAATATCATCTTGATTTACCCCTTGGTCATTTTCCCAATCAGCATAAAAGTCATCTAAGATATCTTTTTCTTCCTCAACTTGCGCTTGTGTTGTAGGTTTTGATTCAGCTTGCTTCGCTCTATTTTCTAATAAGATAATCGCTTCTTCGTTTGTTAAAATGCCTTCTTTAACTAAGTTTAAAATACGTTCTTTATGATTCGTCATTGTGACAACCTCCTAGTTGTTTAGCTTTCCTTTGTTATCTATATTTTGCCAACTTTGGAGGTAAATGTCATAGGTCTATGGACCTAAATTCACAATTGTTTGATTTTAGCCCTATTGAACCCCGGTAAAAAAGGCTTTGGACCCGTTGTTGCTAGTAGACACTTGTAAGTGGACTGGAATTTGTTGTTTCAATTCAGCCACGTGAGAAATAATCCCAACAATACGGCCGCTCGCTTGTTGCAAATCAGTCAAGGTTTCAATTGCTTGTTGCAAGGATTCCTGGTCTAAGGTACCAAAACCTTCGTCAATAAAGAGCGTGCCAATGTCAATACCACCAGCATCATTTTGAATCACGTCAGACAGACCAAGGGCCAAGGCTAAGGAAGCTTTAAAGCCTTCTCCACCAGATAGGGATTGGACCGACCGCTTCCCACCAGCTTGGTAGTCAAAGACAGCTAGGTCAAGTCCTTTAGCCCCTGCACCAGACTGTCCTTCGACAATCCGTCTAAATTCATACCGCATTTGAGTCATGGCCATCAAACGTTCATTCGCATATTGAAGGATTTCATCAAAATACAAACCTAAAATATAACGCTCAAAAGAAATATAGCCATACGCCTTCTCTTTCCCGTTGGCTACCTTATTTAATAGAGATAGTTCCCCAAAGTGACGTCCTTTCTCTTGGTAAGTTGCAAAACTATCCTTAAATAGGTAAATTGCATGGTCTAATTGGGCTTTGACCGAAATAATTTGATCTTTTGCGTCTTTAAATTCATTTAATTTAAGGCGTTCCTGGTCAATATCCAGCTGATAAGTATCCGCTTTTTTATCCAAACCAGCTGATGTAATTTGATTTTGGTTTGTTGCCTTATTTTCTTTAAAGGCATAAACCTCATTGTCAAAACGCTGAATTTCACTTTCAATACTCTGCCAATCTTCTTGGTTTTCATGGATTTGACGGATGTCTTCCTGGCTTTCTTGACGGTTGGTCATCGCCTCATCCAAAGCAGTTTGATCAGCTTTTAATTCTACTTGCCCTTGCTTGATTTGATCTTTATATCCTGCAATCTGTGTGGTTAGCTGAGCAACTTCTTGCTGGTACTTATCTAATTGAGACTTCAACGCTTGGTCTTTCGCTGTAATTTCTGCTAAGGTCTTGTTTTTCTCTTGGTATTCAGCTGTGACGGCAGCTTTAGAATCCCCTACCAATCGCTCTTTTAATTGGTCAATCTCAGTGCGTAACTCTTCTACCGCACTTTGATTAGATTCCGATTGTCCTTTAAGGGTAGACGCCTCAATTTGCTTATTATTTAAAGCTTTCTTGGCATCGTCCACTTGCTTAATCGTCTCATTAATTTGCTTGTCCAAGTCTTGTTTGGTTTGGCTTAACTTGTCTAAATGTGCTTTGACTTGTTGAATATCTGCTGCTTCTTTATCAAGTTGGGTCTGCCATATAACAAGTTTTTCTTCATTACTTGTCGCCTCTGCCGCTAATCCTTTAATATTTTGGTCAGAAACCATTCGGTCAAAAGTCCCCTGAATCACAGATAGACGCTCTGCTTTACTTGAATATAACTGAAAAGCTGCCTGAGTAGCGTCCACCCCTGCCTCCACCATTTCTTTGGTCACTGCACCCTCTTGTGGCACTGCGGGTGCTGGATGATGAATAGAACCACAGACCAAACAAGGTTGTCCTTCAACCAATTGACTAGCTAATTCGCCCGCTAAGTTTTGGCTATAAGCCAACTCCAGGCCGTTTCGCTCGTATACTTTTGCTTGATAGTTTTTTTGGTCCGCTTCAACTTGAGCAGAGAGGTCTGCAATCTCTTGGTTGGTTTTAACCATGTCTTGATAACTTTTCACTAACAAGTTATATTGATAGCTTTTATTATCTATTGAGGCTTGTTGCTGGCTAATATCCCCTACTTGGTCTAATTCTGCTTGTAGTTTTTTCAGTGATATTTCCCCAGCTTCGACCACTTTTTCCTGGTCGTGAATCTGGCTGGTTAATTTTTTTGCTTGTTCCGCCAAACTTTGGCCATGAGCCACCTGCTTTATGAGACTACCTTCTTGCATTAAATAGTTATCCCATTTATTTTCTTGGATAGCCAAATCCTGCAATTCTGCCCGCAGACTATCTACTTGGTCAATCCGGTCTTGCCAGTCAACTTGTTCAGCTTTGATAGCTTGTAAACGACCGTCTGCTTCTTGTAATAAGTTCGTTTTCTCATTCATCAAGGCCTGTAATTGCTCTTGTCTATTCGTCAACTTTTGAATTTGTTGGATTAATCGGTATGCGTCTTGAGTGGTCCGATATTGGTTTAACACCTGACGTTTAACAACAATTGCTGCCTCTCGCTCTTTAATAGAAGCTTCTTGTTGAACCAACTCATCTTGTCTAGTGAGCAATTGAATGTAACCTTCTAGCTTCTGAATCCTAGCTTCTGATGCTGTGATTTCTTGGCTTAATTGTGTACTCTCTTGGTTGAATTCACTAGATTTTCGCCCTGCCCATTCAGACAGCGCCTGATAGTCTTCTTGGTCCACCCAATTTTGAACGCGGTCTTTTTCTGTTAGGGCATTTTCAGAGACCCCTGTTTGATTTTCATCTTTTTCTTTTGCTTGTTCAGTCTTAATATCCACAAAGGTCACGAATGATTGGCTATGTTGGTCTACTTGTTTCTTCAAGGTGCCCACTTCTTGGTTGGCCTGTTTAAACCGTTCGGCTATGGCTTGTTGGAATCGGTCTAAATAATCAGTGTGGAATATGGTCCGTAGAATGGCTTCCTTTTCGCCCGAGCTAGCTTCCAAGAGTTTTTTAAACTCTCCTTGTGGCAACATGACAATTTGTCTAAATTGATCTGCTGACAAACCAAGAACTTCAACTAACTTACTATCCACTTCTTGCGTCTTACTTAGTGAAAAATCTTCCCCTTCTAAGGTTACTTCCGCATTCTGCTCTCGAATTAAGCCCCTTTTAGTCGGCCGTTTTTGCTTGGGAATCCGTTCCACCGTATAGGTTTTCCCGTGAATCATAAAGGTTAACCGTACATATGCAACACTTTCATTTTCAGCTAACTGCGACTTCAATTCATTAATATCACGCGATGAACCAGAAGTCTTTCCGTATAAGGCGTAAACAATGGCATCAAAAATGGTCGTTTTACCAGCACCAGTGGATCCTGAAATCAAGAATAAGTTCTGATCGCCTAAGTCTGTAAAGTCTAGGCTCGTTTTTTCTTTATAAGGTCCAAAAGCCTGCAATTCAAGTTTAATAGGTCTCACTATGCCTTATCCTCCTTTAAGGTTGATTGGAAAATATCACGGACAATTTCCGCTTGAAATGCTGATAATTCTTGGTCCGTATTATTTTGATAAAACTGAGCAAACTGGTCCCATACAGGTGTTGCTTGCACTTCATGACGTTTGGTTTTCAAGTCTTGTCGCTGTCTATTTTCTAAAGCTACATACTCTAAGTTCATGGCATTTGGGTACCGTTTCTTCAAGCGATTCATAGCTTCATGCTGAGCATAGGCGTCCGTTAGTTCAAAGAAAATATAGTCATCTGATTGCCCTTGTAACAAATCTTCAAATTGACCACGCATAATCCGCATATCCTTATCAGCCTTTAATTCATGCTTCACAACTTCAATGGTGTCTGCTTTTTTATCTAAGTCAATCTCTAAAAAGCCCTTATGATGATGAACTTCTGACTTAGAAAACTTCAAGGGTGAACCTGAATAGCGAATTCGCGGAGTACCTACTTGTTGCGGTCCGTGTAGATGACCAAGCGCCACATAATCAAAACCATCAAATACAGTATGAGGTACATATTCACTGGTTCCAATGGATAAAGGACGTTCTGAATCGGATCTTTCTAAGTCTTCCCCTGGCCCTTCAATGGACCCGGCTGTTACATAACCATGGTAAAGGAGGATGTTGACTCGACTAGGATCCCACTTGTCCTTAATTCGCCCTACCTGTACCTTAGTGGCATCCTCAATACTATGAATAGTTTCTTCAGGATATAGACGTTTAATTGTTAGATGATCGCTAAACGGTAATAGATACACATCTGCGTCCCCAACTTCAACCTTTTGAATCTCGGCACTAGAGACACCAGCCATGTGTAAGCCTTGTCCTGATAGTAAACCTGCAGCATAACCTACACGTTCACCTGAATCATGGTTTCCAGCGATAATGCAAATGGGACAAGCTAGTTCTTGTGACATTTTCGTTAACGTTTCATTGACCAACTGAACCGTTTCACCGCTTGGTAAAGTCCGGTCATATAAATCGCCTGCCATAATCACCAAATCAGGATTTAAAGCGACGGTTTGCGCTAGCCAGTCATCTAATATGGCACGTTGGTCTGCTATTAGAGAGTGGTTATTGACCACTTTTCCAATATGCCAATCCGCCGTATGTACAATCTTCACTATTATCCCACTTCCTTCTTATAATCTTTCATCTTAAAGAAAAACACTATGCTCCAAGATGAATGTAATATTTATCGTCAACATAGTGTTTTTCTACTTTATTCTATTTTTTCAACAATGGTTTTAAGTATTTACCTGTGTATGAGCCCTTCACTTTAGCAACCTCTTCAGGTGTACCAGAAGCAACGATTTTACCACCTTGAGCACCACCTTCAGGGCCAATATCCACGATATAGTCTGCAGTTTTAATCACATCTAAATTGTGCTCAATCACGACAATA
>NZ_JBOEQF010000095.1:0-7633 GCF_050689315.1 Aerococcus sp. L_32 | reverse complement strand
CATTGTCGTGATTGAGCACAATTTAGATGTGATTAAAACAGCAGACTATATTGTAGATATTGGCCCGGAAGGTGGTGCTCAAGGTGGTAAAATCGTTGCTTCTGGTACACCTGAAGAGGTTGCTAAAGTGAAAGGCTCATACACAGGTAAATACTTAAAACCATTGTTGAAAAAATAGAATAAAATAGAAAAACACTATGTTGACGATAAATATTACATTCATCTTGAAACATAGTGTTTTTTCTTTAAAATGAAAGATTATGAGAAGGAAGTGGGATAGTAGTGAAAATTGTACATACAGCGGATTGGCATATTGGAAAAGTGGTCAATAACCACTCTCTAATAGAAGACCAACGTACCATATTAAATGACTGGCTAGCACAAACCGTCGCTTTAAAGCCTGATTTGGTGATTATGGCAGGTGATTTATATGACCGGACTTTACCTAGTGGTGAAACGGTTCAGTTAGTCAATGAAATGCTAACGAAAATGTCACAAGAACTAGCTTGTCCCATTTGTATTATCGCTGGAAACCATGATTCAGGTGAACGCGTAGGTTATGCTGCAGGTTTACTGTCAGGACAAGGCTTACACATGGCTGGTGTCCCTAGCACCGAGATTCGAAAGGTTGAAGTTGGTGATGCAGATGTGTATCTATTACCGTTTAGCGATCATCTAACGATTAAACGTCTATATCCTGAAGAAACTATCCATAGTATTGAGGATGCCACTAAGGTACAGGTAGCGCGAATTAAAGACAAATGGGATCCTAGTCGGGTCAATATCATCCTTTACCATGGTTATGTAACTGCTGGGGCCATTGAAGGGGCAGGGGAAGACTTAGAAAAATCCGATTCAGAACGTCCCTTGTCCATTGGTACCAGTGAATATGTACCCCATACTGTCTTTGATGGCTTTGATTATGTGGCGCTTGGTCATTTACACGGGCCGCAACAAGTAGGTAGTCCGCGAATTCGCTATTCAGGTTCACCCTTGAAGTTTTCTAAGTCAGAAGTTCATCATCATAAGGCCTTTTTAGAGATCGACTTGGATAAAAAGGCGGACACCATTGAAGTTGTGAAGCATGAATTAAAGCCTGATAAGGATATGCGGATTATGCGCGGTCAATTTGAAGATTTGTTACAAGGGCAATCAGATGACTATATTTTCTTTGAACTAACGGACGCCTACGCTCAGCATGAAGCTATGAATCGCTTGAAGAAACGGTACCCAAATGCCATGAGCTTAGAGTATGTAGCTTTAGAAAATAGACAGCGACAAGACTTGAAATCCAAACGTCACGAAGTGCAAGCAACACCTGTATGGGACCAGTTTGCTCAGTTTTATCAAAATAATACGGACCAAGAATTATCAGCCTTCCAAGCGGAAATTGTCCGTGATATTTTCCAATCAACCTTAAAGGAGGATAAGGCATAGTGAGACCTATTAAACTTGAATTGCAGGCTTTTGGACCTTATAAAGAAAAAACGAGCCTAGACTTTACAGACTTAGGCGATCAGAACTTATTCTTGATTTCAGGATCCACTGGTGCTGGTAAAACGACCATTTTTGATGCCATTGTTTACGCCTTATACGGAAAGACTTCTGGTTCATCGCGTGATATTAATGAATTGAAGTCGCAGTTAGCTGAAGATGAAAGTGTTGCTTATGTACGGTTAACCTTTATGATTCACGGGAAAACCTATACGGTGGAACGGATTCCAAAGCAAAAACGGCCGACTAAAAGGGGCTTAATTCGAGAGCAGAATGCGGAAGTAACCTTAGAAGGGGAAGATTTTTCACTAAGTAAAACGCAAGAAGTGGATAGTAAGTTAGTTGAAGTTCTTGGTTTGTCAGCAGATCAATTTAGACAAATTGTCATGTTGCCACAAGGAGAGTTTAAAAAACTCTTGGAAGCTAGCTCGGGTGAAAAGGAAGCCATTTTACGTACCATATTCCATACTGATTATTTAGACCGGTTCCAACAAGCCATTGCTGAACGGTTTAAGCAAGCTAACCAGGAAGTGGGCGCCTTGAAGAAACAGGTAGACCAACATAGCCAATCATTTGTGACGTTTGCGGATAATGAAGCGATAGCAATAGTGGAGAATGGTGATGAAGAGGTCGATACGGCTGACAAGAGCTTGACAGAAAAAGATCGGGTTCAAAATTGGGTAGATCAAGAGGACTATCAAAATCTTTCTGAATGGGCTGGCACTAAAGTAGCTGACTTGGACCAGAAGAATGCTGATTTAAGTCAACAAATCACTGGTTTTGAGTCTACTATTCAACGGCTAGAAGGCTTTATTAAGCTTTTAGCTAGACAGGATAAATTACATCACCAAGAAGCTTCCATCAAAGAACGTGAAGCGACCATTACTAGTGAACGAAAGTCTTTGCAACAGTACCGTGAAACACAAAACGCTTACCAGTTGATCCAACAAATTCAAAAACAAGCGCACAAACAGGGGCAATTACAAAAACTGGTGAATGAGAAAACGGGCTTATTACAAGAAGCGAATAGTCGTTTACAAACTGTCAAAGCAGAGCAAGCTGACTGGCAAGACCAGATTCAACGAGTAGATAGCTTGCGGGCAGAATTGCAAGATTTGGCTATTCAAGAAAATAAATGGGATAACTATTTAATACAAGAAGGTAGTCTCAACAAGCAAGTGGCTTACGGCCAAAGTTTGGCTGAACAAGCGACAAAATTAACCAGTCAGATTCAAGACCAGGAAAAAGCGGTCGAAGCTGGGCAAGCATCTCTGAAAAAACTGCAAGCAGAGTTAGAACAAGTAGGGGATATCAACCAACAACAAGTTCTAGTTGATCAAAAAATCTATCAATATAATTTGTTGGTAAAAAATTATGAGGACATGGTAAAAACCAACCAACAGATTGCAGACCTTACTGTTCAAGTAGAAGCTGACCAGAAAGTCTATCAAGCAAAAGTAGACGGACGAAATCGTTTGGAATTGGCTTATAGCCAAAATCTGGCTGGAGAATTAGCCAGTCAATTAGTTGAAGGTCAACCTTGTTTAGTTTGTGGATCTATTCATCATCCAGCACCAGCTGCTGTGCAAGAGGATGCAGTGACAAAAGAAATGGTTGAGGCAGGGGTGGAGGCTGCGCAAACAGCTTTCCAATCTTATTCAAGTAAAATAGAGCGTCTATCTGCTATTCAGGCGACGTTTGATCGAATAATTGCTGACCAAGATATTGAAGGCATAGCGACGGATGCGACAAGTAATCATGAAAAACTTGAAGTATGGCGGGCTCATCTAGATAAGGAAGCTGAAGATATTCAACAAAGCAAGTCTCATTTAGATAAGTTATGCCAGACCAAGCAAGATTTGGACAAACAATTAAATGAATCGATTAAGCAAGTGGATGAAGCGAAGGCGACTTTGAATAATATGCAAATCGAAGCGTCAACTCTTAAAGGGCAAACAGCGTCTAACCAAAGCGCTGTTGAAGAATTGCGGAAAGAAATCGACCAATTAAAAGGTCAATTAGTTGGCAATTCAAAAGCTGTTGTCACAGCTGAATACGAGGCAAAAAACAAGACCTTAGCGGAAATTACAACTAAAGACCAAGAGTTGAAGACTCAATTAGATAAGCACCAGCAAGAAGTTGCTCAGCTAACCACACAGATTGCAGGATATAAAGATCAAATCAAGCAAGGGCTAGTGGAATTACAAGCTGATCAAACTGCTTTGGATAACGCGATGGCCGACCGTCAAGAAAGTCAGGAAGACATCTGTCGAATCCATGAAAGTCAAAAGAATTGGGCAGCTATTGAAAGTGAAATTCAACGTTTTGATAATGAGGTTTATGCCTTTAATGAAAATAAAGCAACAAATCAAAAAGAAATTGAAACAGCTGGCTTAGATAAAAATGCCGAGACTTACCAAGCGGAAATTGCCCAAGAACGGATTAAATTAGCTGAATTTAAAGCTAGAAAAGATCAGGTGATTTCAATCAAAGCCCAATTAGACCATGCTATTTACCTATTTAAGGATAGTTTCGCATCCTACCAAGAAAAAGGGCGTCATTTCGGGGAACTATCGCTCCTAAACAAGGTAGCCAATGGGAAAGAGAAGGCTTATGGCTATATTTCCTTTGAACGCTATATTTTAGGTTTGTATTTTGATGAAATTCTCCAATATGCTAATGAACGTTTGATGGCCATGACCCAAATGCGGTATGAATTTAGACGGATTGTCGAAGGACAGTCGGGTGCAGGGGCTAAAGGACTTGACCTAGCTGTCTTTGACTACCAAGCTGGTGGGAAGCGGTCGGTCCAATCCCTATCTGGTGGAGAAGGCTTTAAAGCTTCCTTAGCCTTGGCCCTTGGTCTGTCTGACGTGATTCAAAATGATGCCGGTGGTATTGAAATTGGCACGCTCTTTATTGACGAAGGTTTTGGAACCTTAGACCAGGAATCCTTGCAACAAGCGATTGAAACCTTGACTGATTTGCAACAAGCGAGCGGCCGTATTGTTGGGATTATTTCTCACGTGGCTGAATTGAAACAACAAATTCCAGTCCACTTACAAGTGTCTGCTAGCAACGACGGGTCCAAAGCCTTTTTTACAGGGGTTCAATAAGGCTAAAATCAAACAATTGTGAAATTAGGTCCATAGACCTATGACATTTACCTCCAAAGTTGGCAGAATATAGATAACAAAGGAAAGCTAAACAACTAGGAGGTTGTCACAATGACCAATCATAAAGAACGTATTTTAAACTTAGTTAAAGAAGGCATTTTAACAAACGAAGAAGCGATTATCTTATTAGAAAATAGAGCGAAACAAGCTGAATCAAACCCTACAACACAAAAGCAAGTTGAGGAAGAGAAAGATATCTTAGATGACTTTTATGCTAATTGGGAAAATGACCAGGCGGTAAATCAAGATGATATTACTGGCCGTACGCAAAAAGTGGCTATTCAAAAAGACTTGGAAGCGTCACTCGCAACCAAGTTAACTGAGCGTCAAAATTTGGTTAACCAAGAAGGGAAATCTGAAGTAACTCATATTGAAATTGATCGTTTGACTGAAGAAATCAACCAATTGACGGAACAAATCCACCAATTGAAAGAAGATATTATTCAAATCGATGCGGAAAATCCAAGACCATCAAAAGAGACGGCACAAGCAGATTCAAAAGTTGACGAAAGCCAACCGATTGAAGAAGAAACGGAAGAAAATGCTTACGACTACAAAAATATCGTTGGCGACTTCTTCACTAAAACACGGTCAGTTTTAGACCAAGTGCAAGATAAGGTATCAAAAACAGTGAAATTTGAAAAAGGTAGCGGATCAATTCCAATTCCTAAATTGATTACCCATGATTTTGAAGCGACCTATGAATACACTGAACCATTATCGATGGTGGATATTCAAATAGCGGCTGGTCAAATTGAGTTAACATCTTGGGACCAACCAACTACGAAATTAACAGTCGTTGGTAAGTTATACGGCGATTTCGATGAAGAAGATGCGCAAACTACCTTTGAAAAAAGAGCAAACTTAGAATTTGTTGACGGGGCCTTAAACTTGAACATGATTTCTCGTTTTATCAAGACAGATATTGTGGTACAAGTGCCAAAAGACCGCTTAGACTTTATTAAAGCGAGAACAATTTCTGGCCCTGTAACGGTTGAAGATATGGATACGAATGATATCTATATTCAAACAGTTGACGGCGCGATTAATATCGAAAACTTTACAGCTTCAATGATTGAAGTAGATACGAAAAATGGTCAATTAACCTTAAACGATGTGGAAGCCTTAGATTTAGTGGTGAAATCATTGAATGGTAGCCAACGATTGAAAGGTCACGTAGAAAATGTATTGATGGAAACCTTAAATGGGGACATCGTGATTACAATGGACGCAAAACCTTTAGTTCGTGCCCAAGTAGAAACAAAAAATGGCGATATTAAATTGAATATGCCAGCAGGTACAGCGGTTGATGGGGTAGCCCACACCAACCAAGGTGAAATTATGTTCCGATCAGATTTGATTAAGAGTCAATCACAAGTCAACGATCAATTTAACAAACAAAAAGCATTTTACTATGATGTAGCTGGAGAAAAGGCTTATCGAGTGAACTTGAAGACAATGCGTGGTAATATTCGCGTGAAAGATGATGCTGATATGCGTAGAGGAGAGATTTAATATGTCAGGGAGATTAATGAAGTCAAGAAAAGATAGTTACTTATTTGGGGTATGTGGTGGTATTGGTGAATACTTTGGTATTTCTGGTAATTTAGTCCGTATCATCGCAGTATTATTAAGTTTGACACAGTTTCCAGTTTGGCTAATCTACATTATTTTAATTTTTGTAATGCCCAACAGAAGCCACTAAGAAGGTAGGAGTGAATAGAATGGCTAAGAAATTAACAAAATCACGTAATGACGTAAAATTAGATGGTGTTTGTGCCGGGATTGCTGAGTACTTTGAAATTGACCCAACGATTGTCCGTGTAATCTTTGTCTTCGTCACACTTTCTGGCGGAGCTGGGATACTGATTTATCTATTGTTAGCATTGATTTTACCAAGAGATGAAGGTCGTACACGTGTAGATAGACATGACCGTGACGCATACCGTCAGACTAAATCATTTGATGCTGAAGATCAGGACGACTATAATGAATCTAGCTATAATAAAGATTCAAAAGATACTCTTGATGAGGAAGAAAGTTGGCGTGATTTTTAATTATGAGACGTTTTATATTAGCGACACTGATTGATGCCTTGGGCTTGATGGCTATTTCATGGATCCTTGCCCCAAATGTATATGTGGCAGATTTTTGGTCAGCAATTTTAGTAGCTATCGTATTGAGTATTGTGAACTCAATTATTCGTCCTATCGTAAACTTGTTGGCATTACCATTAAATATCCTGACATTTGGCTTGTTTAGATTAGTTGTAAATGGCTTTATGTTTATTATCGTAGGATTGTTCTTCCCAACATCCTTCGTATTCGCAAACTTCTTTTACGCAATCGCCGCAGCCTTCTTGTTCTCGATGTACCATTGGTTCTTTGAGAAATTTATCGAAGCCGGGAAATAATGGAGGATGTGAAAATTGTCGCTTAGACTCGTAACGGTGGAAGACATAAGTATAGTGATGGTAAAACACACACCTTATGTCTGAAGCGGCACGATCCTGACATTATGAGCTCGACTTTAAGGGTGCGAGAGCCGACGCTCAGACAGGAACATTGGAAGTTTAAGGCAGTAGATGGCGAAGTCAGCTACAACTTAAGCTGAAATGCAGTCCTGGCTGGAGGCTCGAACCCGACTAGGGTGCGAGAGCCGACGCAGTCGAATCTATATTTTAAATCCTAATCCGCTTGTTGATCTGAATGCCAGATTGACGGGCGGATTTTTCTTTTTCACAAATTACAGCTTATCCAACTGTCCATATGGGTCTAGTATGGTAAAATAGGGGCAAAGTGACTTGTTAAGAAAGGAAACCGTATATGACAAAGGTAACCGTGAAAGATTTAGTCGAAAAATTTGATTTTGAGGTTATTTGTGGTGCAGATTATTTAGACCGCGAGATCATTACCAGTGACATTTCAAGACCTGGTTTGGAAATTACCGGCTATTTTAACTAT
>NZ_JBOEQF010000094.1:0-7660 GCF_050689315.1 Aerococcus sp. L_32 | reverse complement strand
AATTGCAGGATTGGTTAGACCGGTTGCCTAAGCCAGGAATTGTTTATGTCCACCATAAAAGTGAACTCGAAGAACTCAACCAATGGATGAAAGATCATACAGATTTGCGGGTCGCTTCTTACCATGGGGATAGAAGTCTAGAGGATAGGCATATCATCCAAAGCCAGTTTCTACAAAATGAATTGGATGTTGTTTTTGCAACGTCTGCCTTTGGTATGGGAATTAACCATGGTCATATACGCTTTGTCTTGCATTATCATCTCCCTAAGAATATGGCAGACTTTATTCAAGAAGTCGGGCGGGCAGGACGAGATCAGGAACAATCAGTGTCAATTGTCTTATACGATCATCGCGAGGCAGCTAGACTGCAGCAAATGCGCCGGTTATTAGAAGACGAGGCAGACTTGTTGGATGATTTATTGGAACGGCTGTTTAAACAGGCCTTAACCCAAAGTGAAGTTGACCAATACGCAGATAGCATAAGTGCCATGTTGTACTTTTACCGCCATCATTTTACGGATCACCAAACAGCAAAAGTACATGCCCAAAAACTTCGTCAGGAACGGCTACGGCAGATCTACCAAATGTTAGATTTAATGGCTACTGACCAGTGTTACCGGACTTTCTTATTAGAACAAGCCGATGAACAGGTAGTGGATAGACCAGACTTATGTTGCAGTAATTGCCAACCTGACTACGTCAGTCAACCGATATGGCAAGACTTAATGGCCCGACCGAATCGAGTATCAGTCGAAAAAGACCAACATGATGACAATTTCAAGGGAATGTGGACCCAACGTTTGCAGCACTTATTATCTTGAAACTGGTCCATAAAGTTTTGTTAAATTGCCTAAAGAAATACTGACATAAAAAGGGGTTCATGGTACAATTCTTAGTGTTAAGAAAGGGGTATATGGATGAAATTCTGGGACAAGTTGACGAAAAAAAATCATGAAAATACAGAAGTAGAAACTGAACATGTTTCAGAACAAAACAGTTCAGCATCTTCTGACCAAACCCCCCCTACAAGTGATGACTTTCAGAATCAAGGGTTTGGCGAATTTGAGAATTTAAAAAATCAAAAGTATACGAGAACGGCCCGCAATAAGAAGAATAATCAAGATACGATATCGACAACATCTAAGGTAATTGCCTTCTTGCTATTTGTAATGATTGTTGTACCGTTCCTTTTGATTGCCTATGTGAATAATGAAGACAGGGTGCCTGAACCGGAATCAACTGAGCAAGTCATGATTTCTAAAACGCAAAATGTTGAATCAATTTCAAAAGCCAGTGAGTCAGCATCTATATCAGCTTCCGAATCTGTCTCTGAATCAATTGCTGCCTCAGAAAGCGCAGTTGCTGCTTCAGAATCAGAATCAGCTCGCCTAGCTTCTGAACAAGAATCTTCAAGTATTGCAGCCAGCGTAGCTGAGTCAAATGCAGCAGTAGCAGCGTCAGAAGCTGCAGCGCAAAGTGCCGCTGAATCAGCTTCAATTGCTGAATCACAAGCAGCCGCAGCCGAAGAAGAATCAGCTTCTTCTGAAAGTGCGTCTGAATCAACAGGCACTTATACTGTTCAGGCAGGGGATAACCTATATCGGATTGCAGTGAACAACGGTATGACCCTAGATGAATTACTTGAATTAAATGGTTTAACACAAAGTTCTAGCATAGGACCAGGAACCGTTTTACGTGTAAATTAATAGAATGAAAGAGTGGTGGACAGATTGTCTAAAGCAATTCAAGTCGCAATCGATGGACCAGCATCGTCTGGCAAGAGTACAATTGCCAAGAAAATTGCTAAAAAATTAGCCTATGTTTATTTAGATACAGGTGCCATGTACAGGGCAATTACATTACTAGCCTTAGATGGACACATTCCAGCTGAAGATGCTGACGCATTAAAAGCCTTAGCTGAAGCGAGTGAAATTACCTTTGAGCCAGGGGAAAATGGCCAGCGCGTCTTAGTTAACGGACAGGACCAGTCAGAGGCCATTCGTACAGACCGTATCTCAAAAGAAGTTTCTGCTTACTCAGCAGTTTCTGAAGTACGCCAGGTCCTAGTTGAAAAACAAAGAGCCTACACGCAAAATGGGCAAGGCGTTGTAATGGACGGCCGTGATATTGGGACAGTGGTATTGCCGGATGCTGAAGTGAAAATCTTCCTAACGGCATCTGCTGAAGAACGTGGGCGTCGTCGCTTTTTAGAAAATCAAGCCAAAGGTTATTCGGAAATGAATCTTGAAGACTTGATTGAAGATATTAAGCGTCGAGACTTGTATGATTCGACCCGAGAAGATAGTCCATTAGTACCTGCAGACGATGCGGTCATGTTAGATTCATCTGATTTAACACTTGAAGAAGTAGAAGATTCTATATTAGCTGAAATCCACCGTGTGATTGCATAATTTATATTGCAAAAAATACTATCAATCACAAAAAGAGGTAAAATTCAAGCGAATTCTACCTCTTTTTATTATCTTTGAGGAATAAATGTTGAATATAGTTTAAATAAGTGATATAATAATAATTGATCATTGGCTTAGTGCGAATGAGGTAGTACATTTAGGAGAGGATTTAGAGTATGTCAAACGAATTTGAACAAAATCAAAATAATGAAGAAATTCCATCAATGGAAGAGATTCTTGCAGAATCAGTAGAAGTAAAAATTGGTGATACAGTAACAGGTGAAGTATTATCAATCGACGATAACCAAGTAATTGTTGGTATCGAAGGCGCAGGTGTTGAAGGGGTTATTCCTTTCAAAGAATTATCTGCTCAACCAATTGACTCAATCGAAGAAGTTGCTAAAGTTGGCGACACTTTAGAGTTAGTTGTTATTAAACAAATCAAAGAAAAAGAAAATGGTTCATTCTTACTTTCTCGCCGTCGTATCGAAGCGAAAAAAGTATGGGCTGAATTAGAAGTTAAAGCTGAAAATGGTGAAATTATCACTGTTCCAGTTAAGAGCGTAGTTAAAGGTGGATTAGTTGTTGATGCGGGTGTACGTGGTTTCATCCCAGCTTCAATGGTTGAAGACTTTTTCGTTGACGATTTCTCTCCATACAAAGGCCAAGAATTAGAAGTTAAAATTGTTGAAATTGAACCTAGCGAAAATCGTTTAATCTTATCTCACAAAGAAATCGCTGCTGAAAAACGCATCGCTGAACGTGCAGAAAAATTAAACTCATTCCAAGAAGGCGATAAAGTAACAGGTACAGTAGCTCGCTTGGCTAACTTCGGTGCATTTATTGATTTAGGTGGTATCGATGGTTTAGTACACATCTCTCAAATCGCTCAAGCACACGTTAACCATCCTTCAGATGTATTAAGCGAAGGACAAGAGGTTGAAGTATTAGTTCTTTCAGTTGATGAAGAACGTGGACGTATTTCACTATCTATTAAAGCTTTACAACCAGGACCATGGGAAAACATTGAAGAAAAAGCGCCTAAAGGTGCTGAATTAGAAGGTACTGTACGTCGTTTAGTTGACTTCGGTGCATTTGTTGAAGTATTCCCAGGTGTTGAAGGTTTAGTACATATCTCTCAAATTTCTCACGACCACGTTGCTACACCAGGTGAGAAATTAACAGAAGGTCAAGCTATCCAAGTTAAAGTTTTAGACGTTGATGCTGAAAACGAACGTTTATCATTATCAATCAAAGCTTTAGAAGAAGCACCAGAAGCTGATGCATCTGCACAATCTGCTGCTCCTCGCGAAGAAAAACGTCAAAACAAACCTCGTAAACAAAACAACAACCGTCGTAACAATGCTGCTAATGCATCATCTGACGATGAATCAGGTTTCACTTTCGGTGACTTATTAGGTGACCAATTGAAAAACTTCGATTTCGGGGACGATAACGAATAATTTTATTAATAAACCATAAGTTTGGTTTGATGGTAGGTTGGGGAAACTCACCTACCTTTTTTATTTCAATGTTTGCTATTGAAAGGAGGCAAAACGATGTCTAATTTAACAATTGCCATTGTCGGCCGTCCAAACGTAGGAAAATCTACCATTTTTAACCGCGTTGTTGGAGACCGAATTTCAATTGTCCAAGATGAACCTGGCGTTACCCGTGATAGAATTTATGCACAGGGTGAATGGTTAGGAAAACAACTAAATGTAATTGATACTGGTGGTATCGAATTTAACGACCAAGATTTCATGACACAAATTCGCTTGCAAGCTGAAATTGCCATGGAAGAAGCAGATGTTATCATCATGATGACTAATGTCCGTGAAGGTGTGACAAAGACAGACTCTCAAATCGCCAGCATGTTACGCAAGACAGATAAACCTGTTGTACTGGCTGTAAATAAGGTGGATAACCCTGAACAAAGAGCGGAAATTTATGATTTTTATTCATTAGGTTTAGGCGATCCATACCCAATTTCTGGATCTCACGGTTTAGGTATCGGGGACATACTAGAAGAAGTATTCCACTTGGCACCAGACGATATTGAAAATGATGATGACGATGATACTATTTCATTCGCCTTAATTGGCCGTCCAAACGTAGGTAAATCTTCTTTGGTCAATGCAATTCTAGGTGAGAACCGTGTAATCGTATCGAATGTAGCGGGGACAACTCGTGACGCAATCGATACATCTTTCGAAGATGACGGACAAGTTTATAAAATCATTGATACAGCTGGTATCCGTAAACGTGGTAAAGTATACGAAGCAACTGAGAAGTATTCAGTAATGCGTGCCATGCGTGCAATTGAAAGAGCTCAAGTGTGTCTAGTTGTTTTAAATGCTGAAGAAGGTATCCGTGATCAAGATAAAACGATCGCTGGTTATGCCCATGAAGCAGGACGCGGGATTATTATTGTGGTAAACAAATGGGATACTCTTGAAAAAGACAACCATACCATGAAGAAATTCACTGATGACATTCGTCGTGACTTCCAGTTTATCGACTATGCACCGATCATTTTCGTATCTGCAGAAACCAAACAACGTTTAGTGCAATTACCAGAAATGATTGCCCACGTTCACGGTAACTTCAACCGTCGTGTTCAATCATCATTATTGAATGAGGTATTGGTTGATGCGATCCGTATAAACCCAGCACCATCTGACAAGGGTAGAAAATTACGTATTTACTACCTAACACAGGTCAAATCTGCACCGCCAACTTTTGTGGCATTTGTCAATGATGAAGAGCTAATGCACTTCTCATATGAGCGTTTTCTTTCAAATCAAATCAGAAAATCTTTCGATTTTTTAGGTACACCTATTCAAATCATCACAAGAAACAGAAAATAACAAAAAAAGGTTTAAAACACGCGTATTTTTAACCAAAAACGTTGTTATATAGCGGTTTGTATGGTATTCTATAAAAGGATTATCTGAGAGACATTTCGATTATCCCATATATTTATCTTTGAATAAATATATCCGAAAGAATTTCGGAGGAGGTGAAATTAGAATGGCAAATAAAGCAGAATTAGTACAAAACGTTGCAAATGCAGTAGGTGATTCTAAAAAAAGTGTAGCACCAGTTGTAGATGCAGTTTTCGAACAAATCGAAGCATTTTTAGCTGACGGTGAAAAAGTTCAATTAATCGGTTTTGGTAGCTTTGAAGTTCGTGACCGCGCAGCGCGTAAAGGTCGCAACCCTCAAACTGGCGATGAAATCGAAATCCCTGCAAGCAAAGTACCAGCTTTCAAACCTGGTAAAGCATTGAAAGATGCAGTTAAATAAGATTACAAAGAACGTCGTTGATGTCAGAGACATCAGCGGCTTTTTTATTTGCAGTATTTTGCCAAATACACCAAAAAAATTGCAGAAAAGTAGCAAAAATATGGGCTTCTATGATGGATGGTGTTAGTAGATGCTATAATGACTGGTCAGAATTGGTAACTATGATACTATCCATAATTAGCTTGGAAATCGCAAGATATGCACGAAAAAGGAGGCTAGACTATTGTCCAACCTCCTTATTTAATGTGTTATTGTCTAAACTATTTTACTTCGATAATTGCCGTTTTTTCATCGACTGAGCCGTCAGCGACTACTTCAACATTGTCATATTGATCGGCGTTTGTGATAATAACCATAACATCTGGATCATAACCAGCTTCTGTAATAACTGCTAAGTCAAAGCTTCCTAAAAGGTCACCTTTGTTTACTTGATCACCTTGTTTGACTTCACTTGTAAAGCCGTGACCGTTTAAATTCACAGTGTCGATACCAATATGGATTAAGACTTCTAAGCCTGATTCACTGGCTAAACCATAAGCGTGGCCCGTTTTAGAAGCAATCGTTAAACTACCTGAAATGGGTGCATATACATTACCACTTGCGTCAGGAACGATGGCTAATCCTGGTCCCATCATACCTTGAGAGAATACTGGATCGTTGACATTTTCTAGGGCTGTGACCTTACCAGCAAGTGGTGCAACAATTGTCTTATCATCGCTTGCTAGGCCAGTGCTCTCACCTGCTACAGTGTTTGTTTCTGAGGTAGGGGCTGTTTCTTCAGTTTCATGAGCAGCAACTACTTTTGCTTCTTTCTCTTTCTCAGCTTGGGTAGCTTTTGCCTCTTTTTTCGCAATAGATTTACCGTAAATGTATGTGGCTACGAATGCAACAACGATAGATACGGCGATGGCAAGCATAAATGTTGGTATAAAGCGAGGGATGATGGCAACGAAACCAATCACACCTGCAGGTCCTAATGACTGACTACGAACGTTAAAAATACCTAAAATGACTGAGGCGATACCTGAAGCGATTAACCCAATGAAGAATGGGTATTTCAATTTCAAGTTGACCCCGAACATGGCTGGTTCAGTAATCCCTAGCATGGCAGATAGAGATGATGATGTCGCTAAACCTTTAGTTTTTTCATTTTTAGTGATGAAGTATACGGCCAAGGTCGCTGCACCTTGAGCAACATTGGCTACTGATGCGATTGGGAAGATGAAGTTACCACCTGTAGTCGCAACATCTGCAATTAGGGCTGTTTCAATCGCTGGGAATGATTGGTGTAAGCCTGTTAATACAATTGCTGAGTAGAATAGACCAAATACACCATAACCAAATGCCCCTAGGTAAGAAATAGCTTCTACAATACCGTTCAGTAATAAATCAGATAGGGTACGTAGGACTGGTCCTACTACTGTAAAGGTAATCATCCCTGTTAAGATGATGGTTAACATCGGTGTGAAGGTAAAGTCGATGGCGTCTTTTAGATATTTATGGAAGAAGTTTTCCAATTTAGCTAGAATCCAAGCAACCCCAATAACAGGTAAAACTTGTCCTTGGTAACCAGCTTGGGCAATCTCTAAGCCAAAAATATTCCATACCGGCATTTCACCGGCTGCAGTCACATTGGCCACGTCGTAACCATTTACTAGTTGTGGCATAACCATGATTAACCCCATGGTGGCACCTAGATAAGGGTTACCGCCAAATCGTTTAGTAGCCGAGAAGGCAATTAAAACAGGTAGGAAGGCAAAGGCAGCAGAAGCGAACATGTTGATCATGTCAGCAAAATCTGCCCAGGCTGGGTACATAGCAACTAGGGCTTCAGGTCCAAATAAGTTTTCACTTGTTAGGACGTTGTTGACTGCCATAATCAAACCACCGGCAGTTAGGGCTGGAATTAATGGAACGAAAATATCTGATAATACCTTAAT
>NZ_JBOEQF010000093.1:0-7661 GCF_050689315.1 Aerococcus sp. L_32 | reverse complement strand
AATATTTATTTCGTTTTCACTTTTTTTCTGTTAAAGAAATATACACCTACTAGTACGAGTCCGGTTGCGCCTGTAATGGCTACACCTAATATCAAGCCTTGTGGGATGTAGTAGAAAGTGACTTCATAATCACCAGCTTCTTGGAATTGGATACCCATAAAGCCACCGTTTAATAGGGAGACGGTATCGACTTCTTCGCCGTTGACTTTGGCGTGCCAACCTTCTGCGTATGGGACAGTGACCATCAAGTATTCACTTGGATCGTCTACTGTAACGGTGCCTGAGAAAGCCCCATTTGAGAAGTTGGTCAGTTCCAACTGATTTTGCTTTAAGTCTTCTGCCATGGTGGATACTTTTTCCTGGTCAAGGGTATAGAGGTTGATATCCGCTAGGGTTGTTTCGTCATCTAGCAATTGTATGGTAAATACTTTCTCTGCGCCTTGATCGTCGTTGGCAATATTAAATAATTGAATCGACTGGTAAGAAGAATCGTAGTCCAATGGCTCGCCGTCTAAGTAGTATTTGACTTCTTCATCGTTCAAGAATGAAGGGACGGTAATGTAATAAGCTTGGTCTGTTTTGACATTGATATGGATATCAATAAACGAATCTTCTCCAGTGTCATCACGGGTATAAGCTGTGTTTACCACAGAAGCATCTTGTGAATCCACATGGAATAGGTCCACGCTGGCAAAGTTGGCAATCTCAAATTGTGAAAGGTCAATGCCGTCTGTTGTGCCGTTTCCGCTCAAGACATTCAACAATTCATCTTGCAGGTAAACTGGATTGACGTCATCAATGGCGACGTCTTGGATGTCTTGGCTAACCATATAGGCAAGAGACAAGGCATTGGGATTTTCATGGATGATTAATTGGTCTGTGACTTCTGTAACAGGGTATTCACTCAAGTCAGCTCGTGTTGACCTGACTCGGTCTTTTAAGGCGCCTTGATTATCTTCAAACGGGGTGACGTCAAAGTAATATTGGACACCAAATAGGGCGTCTGTCACTAGGGTCCCGGTTGTATAGTTGGTAAAGCCGTCTGACATAGGTTGCCCTAATTGTTTGAACAATTGGGTGGTGTTTCGTTCCATTGTCGAGTTGAAATGGTTCAAGTCATAGTAACCCAGCTGCATGGCATCGTTTTTTGTCCGCTGGAAGGTCTTGGTCATCCGGTAGAATTCATTTTCCGCGGGCGCATACGATGCGATTTCTGGTTTGATTTCAGCAATATAATCCGCAAAGTCATCTTCTTTCAAGTAAGAAATAGAGGAAATAGAGATCACTGAGTTAGCAAACACTTCACTCATGGTGATGAACAATAGGAGGATATAAATCAACCGGTCGAAGTCAACAACCATCATCAGTAGGGCAGTGACCCCAACGAATAAGACGAAGGAAACTAGGACTGTTGTGACTGAAATATAGTCAAATTCTTCGATCTTATAGAACAGGTAACCGTAGGCAATAGCAAAAGGTATCAGCAAAGCTATTGCACTTTTAATGGATAAGACAGTTTTTTGTCGGTAGAGCTGATAGCCGATAAATAATAGAAAGAATGAAAAGACGAATGAAAAACGGTAGGGGTACCAGATTGGGTATTGGAACCCGTGCCAAATCAAGTTCAGCCCTGAAATGTTCATGGATAATAATAGGGCCGTCGTCAATCCACCGGCGGCTAATCGTTCTTGCCAAGGAATCTTCTTATTGAAAAAGTAAAGGCTGGCCATGATAAGCGCTAGACTACCTACGAAAATATTGGGTAATCCTTCTGGCATTTGGTCAAAGTTAAAGGCCCCTAGGATGAATTTTGAAACGATATCGTATAAGGGATAATCGGTTGTTAATTCAAGTTCGGGTGACGATTGTTGCCCTTTACTGGTTGATAATGCATAGAATGTAGGCATTAAAATAAAAGCAGCTAAACCACCACCTGCGAGTGACCAACCGGCAAATTTACCAAGAGTTTGCATGAAATAGGTTTTGAAATTGGTAAAGTAGCTTGCCTGATATTGCGCTGTTGGCGCCAAGTACTGATTGAATCTTTCCATCTGGTCTTGACTATGCAAACCAGCTCGTCCGTGAGCGACCATTCGGTAGCAGAAAAATAGGATTAAGAATAAACAAATCATGTAACCGATATAGTAATTCGAGATTAGGATAAGGGCTAGCCAACCTACATAGGTCCAGCCAGATTGACCGCGCATGACTTTTTCCAAACCCCAAATGAGAAAAGGTAGGAAGATGACGCCGTCTAGCCACATGACGTTTAGTTGGTTGGCGGATAGGTAGCCGATGAAGGCGTAAGCGAATGAAAATGTGAGTGATTGCCAGGTCACTTCGTTATAGAACCGGCCTAACATGAACTGGAAGGCGGATGCTGCGGTGGCGAGTTTAAGTAAGACAATCAAGGCGACGGCAAAGGATAGCCAGGATTGCGGGAAAAATAGCAAGAAAATTAAGTAGGGGGACATGAGGTAGTAAGACCAGGTCCCGACCATTTCGCCTCCGGTGGCTTTTGAGAAGGAATAGAAAATCTGATCCCAATTGCCTTGGAAGATGTCTCGGTAGTATTGATAGAAGTCGATATATTGTTGGCCTAGGTCGACAGTCATGATGGTGCCGTTGCCGAAAGGAAATATTTTTAGGCCAAAGATAAAGAAGAGTCCCATCAGGATAAAGACTGCTAGAAACAAGCCAATCATTGAAGCTTTGAGTGGGTGTTTCTGACTTTTTTGTTGAATCGTTTTTATATATTGCGTCATGACACGAACTCCTTTTTGCGAATTGCTTTTAGCATATCATATTTCGCAGATTGATTGCCTTGTTTAAAGATTTTTTACAAAAATAAAAACTTCTGGGATTTTTAGATGGATATAGGGATTCTTAATAATTTACACGAGTCTTATGACCATTTTTTGTGTATAATTAAAAAAGATTATGCTAGCTTGAGTGGACTGACCTATTGGGCTGCATATAAGTGTTTTATTTGAAAGTAGGTGACAAGTTGGATCAAGGTGATCAAAATAAACAACCGAAGCAACATGAGGGTGCTGAGGAAAAGTGGAATAAAATGGGTTCTGATGATCAAGACCAACCAAAAAGACGTGCACCCATATGGGGCTCCTTTTTAAACCGTTTGAACGTGATGATGATAGGGATTTTTGTCTTGTTTGCAATGCTTATTTTACGTTTATCTTATTTGCAACTAGTTCAAGGGGATATGTTCTCTGATCTGGTGAATGCGACAGAAACAACTATTGTTGAGGAATCGGTCCCTCGTGGGTTGATTGTTGATTCTGAAGGAGAATTGATGGTGTCTAATGAGGCTTTACCAGCAATTTCTTATACACGTGGCCAGGACACTTCTGGTGAGGATATGGTCCATACGGCGCAGAATCTAGCTAAATATATAGCTATAGATTTCGAGGATGTATCCGATCGTGACCTGCAGGATTATTTTGTAGCAGCCAATACAGATGTCATCAATGACCGGTTAACGGACGATGAGGCCGCTGCAACGGATGATGAAATTTACGCCATCCAAGTGAGTAAGGTGACTGACGACGACTTGAATGGTCTAAGTGACCAAGATAAGGAAGCAGCAGTTATTTTTGCCAAAATGAATGCCGCCTCCTCACTCTCAACTGTCATGATTAAAAATGATGGGGTAACCACTGAAGAAATGGCCGTTGTGGCAGAGCATTCAGCTGAGTTACCAGGTGTCAATGTGACAACCGATTGGAAACGGACTTACCCGCAAGATTCATTACTACGTTCGTTGCTTGGTAGTGTATCTTCTACAGAAGAAGGGATTCCAAGTGACCAACAAGATTTCTACCTAGCTAAGGGTTATGCCCTAAATGATCGGGTAGGGGAGTCTTATATTGAAGAACAGTATGAAGCGGATTTACGTGGTTCGAAAACGACCTATGAAACAGAAGTGAGTCAAGAGGGAGAGATTATCAACTCTGAACAGACTTATGCTGGAGAAATGGGGAATACGGTTCAGTTGACCATTGACTCTGAATACCAAGCGGAATTAGAAGCATATGCAACTCAGTATTTAGAAGATGCGACAACTGAAGACAACAATTCTATCTACATTGTAGCGTCTGATCCTGATACGGGGGCTATTTACGCTTTAGTTGGTAAGAAGAAAAATTCAGATGGTGAAATTGTTGATGATGCCTTAGGTACGATTAATAGCGTCTTTGCATCCGGGTCTGTTGTAAAACCTGCAACGATTTCCGCTGGTTACGGAGAAGGCTTGCTTGAAGTTGGTTCAGACAATGAAATCACCGATGAACCCCTATACTTCTCCGGTACGCCAGTTAAAGCTTCTTGGTGGTTTACATCTGGTAACGATTCAACGCCAAGAATCTTAACGGATAAACAAGCCTTAGCTCAATCTTCCAACGTCTACATGATTAAATTGGCCATGGCAATGGGTGGTGTAAACTACTACGAACCATACATGGACTTGTCAGAACTGGATACAGATGCCGTGTATGATACCTTACGTGACTACTATGCAGAATTTGGTTTAGGTGTATCGACTGGTATTGACTTGGAAAATGAATCAACTGGTCTAATCGGAGCTGATACTGGTGACCCAGGTAATGCACTTGACTTGGCTTTCGGTCAGTTTGATACCTACTCACCAATTCAATTAAACCAATATATTTCAACCATTGCGAATGGTGGTACCCGCTATGCTTTACATGTGCTGGATAAAATTTTGGCACCTACTGAAGACGAGGAGACTGCTGGCGATGGAGCAACGGTTTACGAATATGAGCCAACTGTATTGAATCAATTGTCGATTACAGATGAAATGCTTGCGGAAGTGCAAGAGGGTATCTGGTCTGTTATCCATACCTCAACTGGTTTGGGGAACGCTATTTTTGCTAACTTCCCAATTGAAGTAGCGGGTAAATCAGGTACTGCGACAGTATCTGATACGCTTGAAAATTCAACTTGGGCCGGATGGGCACCATATGATGATCCTGAAATTGCGGTTTCTATCGTAATCCCAGGAACAACACCAAATGTGTCTGTATCTGCCCAAGCTGCTGCACCAAATGTTTTAGGTTTATACTATGATATCGAAGAATATCAAAATAAAGTAGCTGACCAAATGGCAGAAAATGCGGAAGCATCAGCAGAAGAAGCGGAAGCATTAGAAGAAGCACAATAATTGCGTGTGGCGCTGTGACACTCAAATCACAGCCCCATACTGATCATTTTAAGTGTAAGACCAATTTTTTTACAAGACTAAAAAATATTTGGCATATAGGTTAAGATTATGGTACAATAATCGAGTATGGTTACTGTATATCAGTTAATAATTTTATTGTATTGGAGGGGTATCACATGCGTGTGAACATTATTTTAGAAAACACTGAATTAAAAGGCGAACGTGTTTACTTAACAGAGAAAAACCGTCGTAACAATCCAGACCGTTTAGAATTAAAAAAATATAGTCCAAAATTACGTAAAGTTTGTGTCTTCAAAGAGGTAAAATAATCTAATGCAAATTAGATAACTGACTCGGTAACACACAAATAATAAATACGTATTTACTATTGGGAGACCTGCATTGGCGTTCGCGCTGGTGTGGGTCTTTTTTTTGCCTTTGTTTGTCGTATCTAGTGGAAGAATCCTAAAGTTTTCTTGTAGGTAACTGCCATTTTGTGATTATCCTGAAAACTAGGGTATAATATGTGAAAGTACATTCGCTACTAAAAAGGAGTTAATCATGTTTACGAGAAAACCTTTTGTGACGTATACCTTGCTAGGTATACAAATTATTTTATTTATTATGATGGAATTTATGGGCAGTTCCGAAAGTTCTGCCACCTTATTATTATTTGGGGCTAAATTTAATCCTTTAATTGCTGCAGGAGAGTATTGGCGTTTAATTACCCCCATGTTCTTGCATATTGGAATTGTTCATTTATTGATTAATTCTATTACCCTGTATTATTTAGGTAGTATGGTTGAAAATATTGCAGGCCACTGGCGCTATTTGGTGATTTACCTGGCTTCTGGCTTGATGGGGAACTTATTCTCTTACCAATTTTCTGAAAATATCTCAGCTGGGGCATCGACTGCTTTGTTTGGTTTGTTTGCTGTTTTCCTAGCGCTTAAAAATCTCTTCCCGAGAAATCGCCATATCCAAAGCATTGGTTCGCAATATTTAACCCTTGTGGGGATTAACTTGGCCTTTGGTATTATGGGTTCAGGGATTGATATTTGGGGCCATGTGGGCGGATTGGTAGGTGGTTTCTTAATGACCATGGCGCTAATTCGCGGGGAAGGGCCAGATCAACGGTTGACCCAACGGATTGGTTCAGCTGCTACCTTTGTGGTGATTGCTGGGTTTATTTTAATCAACCACGGCATGTTCAATACTTTAATTAGTGGTTAGGAGAATTTATTTGACAGAAGAGATGAAAACAATTCTAGACAAGAAGGTCATTCGCGACCGGACTTTTAAATACTGGGCAGCCTTACCAGAGGTTGACCGAATTGCTTTGCAGGCAGATATTTATGCCCAATTATTTACCAATGAAGCCTTTATTCAAGCCGATACAATCACCACAACCATTGCCCATCCAGGCGAAATTGATACGAAACCCATTATTGATTACGCCTTAACCATTGGCAAAAAGATATATGTGCCTAAAACCTATCCCAAACGTCAAATGGCATTTGCTAAGTATCAAGGGATGGATGCGTTGGAGAAGACGAAATTCGGTATTTACGAACCAACAGCAGAAGCTGATTTTATCGATAAAGAGGCCATTGACTTGATGCTTGTACCAGGTTTGTTTTTTAGACCGGACGGGTATCGGGTTGGGCATGGGGGCGGTTTTTACGATATTTTCCTAGCGGATTACCCAGGAAACAAGATTGCCTTAGCCTTTCCAGGCATGGTCTCTGATAAAGTGACCTTTGAAATTGATGATTTTGATATTCCAGTGGACCAAATTATTGTTGGGGAAATATAAATATTGTGCAACCGGTATCATTTTTTTGCTTAAAAACCTAAATTTTTTTGCTAAAGTCTGATAAAATAGACTTATATAACTAATAGATAAGAGGGAGTTATGATAATGACTAAGAAAATATTCGGTATCGATCTTGGTGGTACATCAATTAAATTATCAGTTGTTTCAATTGAAGGCGAAATTATTGATAAATGGTCAGTGCCTACAGATATTAAAGAAGATGGCCAACACATTATTCCAGATTTAATTCTAGCTGTTCAAGAAAAAATGCTAGAAAACAATTGGACTAACGAAGATATTTTAGGCATTGGTATGGGGTCTCCAGGCTTTGTAGACCGTGAAAAAGGTACCGTTGCTGGTGCGTATAACTTAGCTTGGGTTGAAGAACAGCCCGTTGCAGATCTGATTCGTAGCCACTTCAACGCAAATTGGCCAATTCTGATTGAAAATGATGCCAATGTTGCTGCTTTGGGTGAGCAATGGAAGGGTGCTGGTGACCACGCAGGTAATGTTGTCTTGGTGACTTTAGGTACCGGTGTTGGCGGTGGTGTAATTGTCAACGACAAGCTGGTTGTTGGACAGGGTGCTGCTGGTGAGATTGGGCATATGTTCTCTAAAGAGGGTGGCCGTAAATGTACTTGTGGT
>NZ_JBOEQF010000092.1:0-7669 GCF_050689315.1 Aerococcus sp. L_32 | reverse complement strand
TGTATTTATTTCGTTTTCACTTTTTTCCTGTTAAGGAAATATACACCTACTAGTAGGAGTCCGGTTGCGATTGTAATGGCTACGCCTAATATCAAGCCTTGTGGGATGTAGTAGAAAGTGACTTCATAATCACCAGCTTCTTGGAATTGGATACCCATAAAGCCACCGTTTAATAGGGGTACAGTATCGACTTCTTCACCGTTGACTTTGGCGTGCCAGCCTTCTGCATATGGGACAGTAACCATCAAGTATTCACTTGGATCGTCTACTGTAAGGGTGCCTGAGAAAATCCCATTTGAGAAGTCAGTTAGTTTCAACTGATTTTGCTTCAAGTCTTCTGCCATGGTGGATACTTTTTCCTGGTCAAGGGTATAGAGGTTGATATCCGCTAGGGTTGTTTCGTCATCTAGCAATTGTATGGTAAATACTTTCTCTGCGCCCTGATCGTCGTTGGCAATATTAAATAATTGAATCGACTGGTAGGAAGAATCGTAATCCAACGGCTCGCCGTCTAAGTAGTATTTGACTTCTTCATCGTTCAAGAATGAAGGGACGGTAATGTAATACGCTTGGTTAGTTTTCACATTGATATGGATATCAATAAATGAATCTTCTCCGGTGTCATCACGGGTGTAAGCTGTGTTTACCACTGAAGCATCTTGTGAATCCACATGGAAAAGGTCCACGCTGGCAAAGTTGGCAATCTCAAATTGTGAGAGGTCAATGCCGTCTGTCGTGCCGTTTCCGCTTAAGACATTCAACAATTCATCTTGCAGGTAAACTGGATTGACGTCATCAATGGCGACGTCTTGGATGTCTTGGCTAACCATATAGGCAAGAGACAAGGCGTTGGGATTTTCATGGATGATTAATTGGTCTGTGACTTCTGTAACCGGATATTCACTCAAGTCAGCTCGTGTTGACATGACCCGGTCTTTTAAGGCGCCTTGATTATCTTCAAACGGGGTGACGTCAAAGTAATATTTCACACCAAATAGGGCGTCTGTCACTAGGGTCCCAGTTGTATAGTTGGTAAAGCCATCTGACATGGGTTGACCTAATTGTTTGAACAATTGGGTGGTGTTTCGTTCCATTGTCGAGTTGAAATGGTTCAAGTCATAATAACCCAGCTGCATGGCATCGTTTTTTGTCCGCTGGAAGGTCTTGGTCATCCGGTAGAATTCATTTTCCCTGGGCGCATACGATGCGATTTCAGGTTTGACTTCGGTGATATAATCTGCAAAGTCGTCTTGTTTCAAGTAAGAAATCGATGAAATGGTGATGACGGAATTGGCGAACACTTCGCTTATAGTGATGAACATTAATAGGATGTAAATCAGCCGGTCGAAGTCAACAGCCATCATCAATAGGGCAGTGATCCCAACGAATAAAACGAAGGAGACTAGGACGGTTGTGACTGAAATATAGTCGAATTCTTCAATCTTGTAGAGTAAGTAACCGTAGGCAATGGCGAAAGGGATCAGCAAGGCTACTGCACTTTTAATGGATAAAAATGGTTTTTGCCGGTAAAGCTGGTAGCCGATAAATAGTAGGAAGAATGAAAAGACGAATGAAAACCGGTATGGGTACCAGATTGGGTACTGGAGCCCGTGCCAAATCAAGTTCAGTCCTGAAATATTCATGGATAATAATAGGATTGTCGTCAATCCACCGGCAGCTAATCGTTCTTGCCAAGGAATCTTCGTATTGAAAAAGTATAGGATGGCCATGATTAGTGCTAGACTACCTACGAAAATATTGGGCAATCCTTCTGGCATTTGGTCAAAGTTAAAGGGTCCTAGGATGAATTTTGACACAATATCGTATAAAGGATAATCGGTGGTTAATTCAAGTTCGGGTGACGATTGTTGCCCTTTACTGGTTGATAATGCATAGAATGTTGGCATTAAAATAAAGGCAGCTAAACCACCACCTGCGAGTGACCAACCGGCAAATTTACCAAATGTTTGCATGAAATAGGTTTTCAAATTGGTAAAGTAGCTTGCTTGATATTGCGCTGTTGGCGCCAAGTCCTGGTTGAATCTTTCCATCTGGTCTTGACCATGTAAGTCAGCTCGTCCATGAGCAACCATCCGGTAGCAGAAAAATAGGATTAAGAATAAACAAATCATGTAGCCGATATAGTAATTCGAGATTAGGATAAGGGCTAGCCAGCCTACATAGGTCCAGCCAGATTGACCGCGCATGACCTTTTCCAAACCCCAAATGAGAAAGGGTAGGAAGATGACACCGTCTAGCCACATGACGTTTAGTTGGTTGGCGGACAGGTAGCCGATGAAGGCGTAGGCGAATGAAAATGTGAGTGATTGCCAGGTCACTTCGTTATAGAACCGACCTAACATGAACTGGAAGGCGGATGCTGCGGTGGCGAGTTTGAGTAAGACAATCAAGGCGACGGCAAAGGACAGCCAGGATTGCGGGAAAAATAGCAAGAAAATTAAGTAGGGGGACATGAGGTAGTAAGACCAGGTCCCGACCATTTCGCCTCCGGTGGCTTTTGAGAAGGAATAGAAAATCTGATCCCAATTGCCTTGGAAGATGTCTCGGTAGTATTGATAGAAATCGATATATTGTTGGCCTAGGTCGACAGTCATGATGGTGCCGTTGCCGAATGGAAATATTTTTAGGCCAAAGATAAAGAAGAGTCCCATCAGGATAAAGACTGCTAGAAACAAGCCAATCATCGAAGCTTTGAGTGGGTGTTTCTGACTTTTCTGTTGAATCGTTTTTATGTATTGCGTCATGACACGAACTCCTTTTTGCGAATTGCTTTTAGCATATCATATTTCGCAGATTGATTGCTTTGTTTAAAGATTTTTTACAAAAATAAAAACTTCTGTGATTTTTAGGTGGATATAGGGATTCTTAATAAATTACTCGAGTCTTATGACCGTTTTTTGTGTATAATTAAAAAAGGTTATGCTGGCCTGAGTGGACTGACCTATTTGGGCTGCATATAAGTGTTTTATTTGAAAGTAGGTGACAAGTTGGATCAAGGTGATCAAAATAAACAACCGAAGCAACATGAGGATGCTGAGGAAAAGTTGAATAAAATGGGTTCTGATGATCAAGACCAACCAAAAAGACGTGCACCCATATGGGGCGCCTTTTTAAACCGTTTGAACGTGATGATGATAGGAATTTTTGTCCTGTTTGCAATGCTTATTTTACGTTTATCTTATCTGCAACTAGTTCAAGGGGATATGTTCTCTGATTTGGTGAATGCGACAGAAACAACTATTGTCGAGGAATCGGTCCCGCGTGGTTTGATTATTGATTCTAAAGGAGAATTGATGGTGTCTAATGAGGCTTTACCAGCAATCTCTTATACACGTGGCCAGGACACTTCTGGTGAGGATATGGTCCAAACGGCGCAGAATCTAGCTAAATATATAGCTGTCGATTTCGAGGATGTATCCGATCGTGACCTGCAGGATTATTTTGTGGCAGCCAATACAGATGTCATCAATGACCGGTTAACGGATGATGAGGCTGCTGCAGCGGATGATGAAATTTACGCTATCCAAGTGAGTAAGGTGACTGACGACGACTTGAATGGTCTAAGTGACCAAGATAAGGAAGCAGCAGTTATATTTGCTAAAATGAATGCCGCCTCGTCACTTTCAACTGTCATGATTAAAAACGATGGGGTAACCACTGAAGAAACGGCCGTTGTGGCAGAGCATTCAGCTGAGTTACCAGGTGTCAATGTGACAACCGACTGGAAACGGACTTACCCGCAAAATTCATTACTACGTTCATTGCTTGGGAGTGTATCTTCTACAGAAGAAGGGATTCCAAGTGACCAACAAGATTTCTACCTAGCTAAGGGTTATGCCTTAAATGATCGGGTAGGGGAGTCTTATATTGAAGAACAGTATGAAGCGGATTTACGTGGTTCGAAAACAACCTATGAAACAGAAGTGAGTCAAGACGGAGAGATTATCAACTCTGAACAGACTTATGCTGGTGAAATGGGGAATACGGTTCAGTTGACCATTGACTCTGAATACCAGGCGGAATTAGAAGCTTACGCAACTCAGTATTTAGAAGATGCGACGACTGAAGACAACAATACTATTTATATTGTAGCGTCTGATCCTGATACGGGGGCTATTTACGCCTTAGTTGGTAAGAAGAAAAATTCAGATGGCGAAATCGTGGATGATGCCTTAGGTACGATTAATGCCGTCTATGTATCCGGGTCTGTTGTGAAACCTGCAACGATTTCCGCTGCTTACGGAGAAGGCTTGCTTGAAGTTGGTTCAGACAATGAGATTACTGATGAACCCCTATACTTCTCTGGTACGCCAGTTAAAGCTTCTTGGTGGTTTACATCTGGTAACGATGCAACACCAAGGATTTTAACGGATAAACAAGCCTTAGCCCAATCTTCCAACGTCTACATGATTAAATTGGCCATGGCAATGGGTGGTGTAAACTACTACGAACCATACATGGACTTGTCAGAACTGGATACAGATGCCGTTTATGATACCTTACGTAGCTACTATGCAGAATTTGGTTTAGGTGTATCGACTGGTATTGACTTGGAAAATGAATCAACTGGTCTAATCGGTGCTGATACCGGTGATCCAGGTAACGCACTTGACTTGGCTTTCGGTCAGTTTGATACCTATTCACCAATTCAATTAAACCAATATATTTCAACCATTGCGAATGGTGGTACCCGCTATGCTTTACATGTGTTGGATAAGATTTTGGCACCAACTGAAGACGAGGAAACTGCTGGAGATGGGGCAACGGTTTACGAATATCAACCAACTGTATTGAATGAATTGTCGATTACAGATGAAATGCTTGCGGAAGTGCAAGAGGGTGTCTGGTCAGTTGTCCATACCTCAACTGGTTTGGGGAATGCTATTTTTGCTAATTTCCCAATTGAAGTAGCAGGTAAATCAGGTACTGCGACAGTATCTGATACGCTTGAAAATTCAACTTGGGCCGGATGGGCACCATATGATGATCCTGAAATTGCGGTTTCTATCGTTATTCCAGGAACAACACCCAATGTGTCTGTATCTGCCCAAGCAGCTGCACCAAACGTCTTAGGTTTATACTATGATATTGAGGAATATCAAAATAAAGTAGCTGACCAATTGGCAGAAAACGCGGAAGCATCAGCAGAAGAGGCGGAAGCTTTAGAAGAAGCAGAAGCACAATAATTGCATGTGGCGCTGTGACACTCAATTTAAAGCACCCATGCTGATTGTTTTAAGTGGTAGACCGAATTTTTTCACAAGACTAAAAAACATTTGGCATATAGGCTAAGATTATGGTACAATATTCGAGTATGGTTACTGTATATCAGTTAATAATTTTATTGTATTGGAGGGGTATCACATGCGTGTGAACATTATTTTAGAAAACACTGAATTAAAAGGCGAACGTGTTTACTTAACAGAGAAAAACCGTCGTAACAATCCAGACCGTTTAGAATTAAAAAAATATAGTCCAAAATTACGTAAAGTTTGTGTCTTCAAAGAGGTAAAATAATCTAATGCAAATTAGATAACTGACTCGGTAACACACAAATCATAAATACGTATTTACTATTGTGAGACCTGCATTGGCGTTTGCGCCGGTGTGGGTCTTTTTTTGTCTTTGTTTGTGGTATCATGTGGAAGAGTGCTAAAGTTTTCTTGCAGGTAGCTGCCATTTTGTGATTATCCTGAAAACTAGGGTATAATATGTGACAGTACATTCGCTATTAAAAAGGAGCTAATCATGTTTACGAGAAAACCTTTTGTGACGTATACCTTGCTAGGTATTCAAATTATTTTATTTATTATGATGGAATTTATGGGCAGTTCCGAAAGTTCTGCCACCTTATTATTATTCGGGGCTAAATTTAATCCTTTAATTGCTGCAGGAGAGTATTGGCGGTTAATTACCCCCATGTTCTTGCATATTGGAATTGTTCATTTATTGATTAATTCTATTACCCTGTATTATTTAGGTAGTATGGTTGAAAATATTGCAGGCCACTGGCGCTATTTGGTGATTTACCTGGCTTCTGGCTTGATGGGGAACTTATTCTCTTACCAATTTTCTGAAAATATCTCAGCTGGGGCATCGACTGCTTTGTTTGGTTTGTTTGCTGTATTTCTAGCACTTAAAAATCTCTTCCCGAGAAATCGCCATATCCAAAGCATTGGATCGCAGTATTTAACCCTTGTGGGGATTAACTTGGTCTTTGGTATGATGGGTTCAGGGATTGATATTTGGGGCCATGTGGGCGGATTAGTAGGTGGTTTCTTAGTGACCATGGCGCTAATTCGCGGGGAAGGGCCAGATCAACGGTTGACCCAAAGGATTGGTTCAGCTGCTACCTTTGTGGTGATTGCTGGATTTATTTTGATCAACCACGGCATGTTCAATACTTTAATTAGTGGTTAGGAGCGTTTATTTGATAGAAGAGATGAAAACAATTTTAGACAAGAAGGTCATTCGCGACCGGACTTTTAAATACTGGGCCGCCTTACCAGAGGGTGACCGAATTGCTTTGCAAGCAGATATTTATGCCAAATTATTTACCAATGAAGCCTTTATTCAAGCCGATACCATTACCACAACCATTGCCCATCCAGGTGAAATTGATACGAAACCCATTATTGATTACGCCTTAACCATTGGCAAAAAGATATATGTGCCTAAAACCTATCCCAAACGTCAAATGGCATTTGCTAAGTATCAAGGGATGGATGCCTTGGAGAAGACGAAATTCGGTATTTACGAACCAACAGCAGAAGCTGATTTTATCGATAAAGAGGCCATTGACTTGATGATAGTGCCAGGTTTGTTTTTTAGACCGGACGGGTATCGGGTTGGGCATGGGGGCGGTTTTTACGATATTTTCCTAGCGGATTACCCAGGAAATAAGATTGCCTTAGCCCTTCCGGGTATGGTTTCTGATAAAGTGACCTTTGAAATTGATGATTTTGATATGCCAGTGGACCAAATTATTGTTGGGGAAATATAAATATTATGCAACCGGTATCATTTTTTTGCTTAAAAACCTAATTTTTTTTGCTAAAGTCTGATAAAATAGACTTATATAACTAATAGATAAGAGGGAGTTATGATAATGACTAAGAAAATATTCGGTATCGACCTTGGTGGTACATCAATTAAATTATCAGTTGTTTCAATTGAAGGCGAAATTATTGATAAATGGTCAGTGCCTACAGATATTAAAGAAGATGGCCAACACATTATTCCAGATTTAATTCTAGCTATTCAAGAAAAAATGCTAGAAAACAATTGGACTAACGAAGATATTTTAGGCATTGGTATGGGGTCTCCAGGCTTTGTAGACCGTGAAAAAGGTACGGTTGCTGGTGCGTATAACTTAGCTTGGGTTGAAGAACAGCCCGTTGCAGATCTGATTCGTAGCCACTTCAACGCAGATTGGCCAATTCTGATTGAAAATGATGCCAATGTTGCTGCTTTGGGTGAGCAATGGAAGGGTGCTGGTGACCACGCAGGTAATGTGGTCATGGTAACTTTAGGGACTGGTGTTGGTGGTGGTGTAATTGTCAACGACCAGCTAGTTGTTGGACAGGGTGCTGCTGGTGAGATTGGGCATATGTTCTCTAAAGAGGGTGGCCGTAAATGTACTTGTGGG
>NZ_JBOEQF010000091.1:0-8019 GCF_050689315.1 Aerococcus sp. L_32 | reverse complement strand
GGTGACTGGTGACGAAGCCGAGAAATTCGCCCAATATTGCTTTGACAAAGGACAAATCGAAAATTTTGTCCATTGTTTAGGATTCGGTGATTTTTCAGCAATTAGTGACCAAGGTTATACGCAAATCGCAAAACTGACCCATACAAATTTATTATTAACCATGTTTCTTTCAAAACGCTTTGCAGCTGGGATGTTACACCAAGATACGAAAGCCAATAACATCACCTTAATTGCGTCAGTTGCTGGCTTAATTCAAACGCCTAAATCAGCTGTCTACGCAGCCAGTAAAGCGGGTGTTCATGCCTTTGCTAACGGCTTAAGACAAGATTTATGGTCAACCAAGATTAAAGTGACTTGTATCTTGCCTGGTCCAGTTGACACTGCCTTCTTTGATATCGCGGATAAAGATGGGTCATACTTTAAAAATGTCCAATCTTTTGCCACCACACCAGAGATTGTTGCTGACAAAATGGCAACCGCGATTGAACGTGGCCAGTTTGAGGTAGTCGTGCCATTTTACTATGAAATTATGAATCGTCTAATGAGATTGGCGCCTAGCCTAGCCTATCGTTTAATTCATATGACCTATGAAAAAGGCCAATTTAGAGACTAATTTTCTACGAAACTTAGAAATGAGGACAAATTTTGTTGCAATCAGTTTATGAATGGATAGAACCTGAATACTTAAGCAATGCGGATGTTACAGCTGCAGCCTTTATCCAGCAGCTAGCTGAAGACCTATCCTTACCAAAGATGGTCGTACGGGTCATTTATGATAAGGGCTACCAAACACCTGAAGCGATTCAAGCTTTTATCGCTAAAGAGCCTGTATTTCATGATCCATTCTTATTAAAAGATATGGAAAAGGCCGTTTCAAGACTACAACAAGCGGTTGAAGACTATGAAGAGATTTTAATCTACGGGGATTATGACGCAGATGGGATCACTTCAACGACTATTTTGTATGAAACCCTTGAAATGCTTGGGGCCAATGTATCCTTCTACTTACCTAACCGGTTTGAAGATGGGTACGGACCAAACAAGGATGTCTATGCTTATTACATCAAGAAAGGGACCCAACTAATCCTGACTTGTGATAATGGGGTAGCAGGACACGAAGCCGTAGCTTACGCCAAAGACCAAGATGTTGACGTGATTATCACGGACCACCATGAAATTGGAGACAGCTTGCCGGAAGCCTATGCAATCGTCCATCCACGCCACCCAGAAGGCCAATATCCTTTTGGTGATTTAGCAGGTGCTGGAGTCGCCTTGAAATTGGCTACAGCCTTACTTGGTGAAACGCCAAGTGATTTACTGGATGTTGCCGCTATTGGCACTGTTGCGGACTTGGTATCATTAACTGACGAAAACCGAGTAATTGTGGCATCTGGTTTGGACCAAATGAAGCATACCGAGCGGTTAGGCTTACAGATGTTCTTTGAAAAAGAAAGCATCCAGCCAGACCAAATCGATGAGCAAACGATTGGTTTTATTCTGGGACCAAGATTAAATGCTTTAGGTCGTCTAGGCGATCCAAACCCTGGTGTGCGGTTCTTAACCTCATTTGATGACCAAGAAGTTGGTGAACTGGTTAAGTTACTGGACTCAGAAAATAATGCCCGTAAAGCCATCGTTGATGAGATGGTGAAGGAAGCGGAAGCTTTAGTTGACGGTGAAAGTCAATTACCGCAAATGATTATCTTGGGCCAAGAAGGTTGGCATGAAGGAGTCCTTGGAATTGTAGCCAGCCGTTTGGTTGAAAAATACCACCGACCAACCATTCTACTAAGTAAGAATGCTGAAAATGGCAGCTATAAAGGCTCTGGCCGTTCGATAGAGGGGATTGACCTTTTCCAAGTATTACAAGCCGGTAAAGCCTATGCGGACAAATTTGGTGGTCATGAAATGGCCGCTGGGATGACTGTAGCTATTGACCAGTTTGAAGCTTGGAAGACGGCTTTACTTGACCGAGTGACTGAATTTTCAGCGGTATATACTCAGCAAACACCGCTGAAAATTGATGGGATCATCGGGATTACAGACATCACTCTTGAAAATATTAAAGCCCTTGATCCAATTAAACCCTTTGGTACCGATAACCCACAGCCCTTGTTTTTAATAAAGGACGTCCAATTATCACAAATCCAATTGATTGGGAAGGACAAGAATACTTTGAAACTGACAGTAGCAGATGCAGATGTCAAAACAAGTATGATTGCTTTTAAATCTGGTGCCTTAGCCAAACAATTAGTAGCAAACGAACCAATCGATGTGGTGGTTACCTTATCCATCAACGCATGGAACGGAAACCAATCACCGCAAGCTCAAATCAAGGATATTCGCCAGTCTAGTAAAAGTATTTTTGACTTGCGAAATATGCGTGAGCGTGATCAAATCATGTCAATTGAAAATGCCACTTATGTCTTTGAAAATGCTCCGTTTTTCAAGGCTTATAAAGACGAAATTCCTTTCACAAGTGAAGCCATCATGGCCAGTGAGATTGATCAAATACTTGATAAAGGATCAGCATTTGCTAGTAAGGATAGCTTAGTTATTTTTGATATTCCAAAGGACTTATCAGCAGTTAAAGACCTGATAAACCGGGCGGCAATTGATAATATTTATATCTATGCTTATTCTGCGGTCAATGCCTACATGGTTGGAAAGCCAACCCGGCAAGAATTCGGCCAATTATATAAATACTTACAAGGCCACGGAACAGTTCCACTGGCGGGTAAGGAACAGGCATTGGCAGACTTCTTCAAAATTTCTAAAGTGAAACTTGATTTAATGGTGAAAGTCTTAGAAGAAGCGGAATTGGTTAAATGGCATAATACAGATTTAGTGACCTTACCGGTAAATGAAAAGGTAGACTTATTGGCTACTCAAACCATGGCCGATTGGGAAACCCAAATCAATAATGAACGACTCTTACGGTATAATGATGTTACGATGATTAAAGATTATTTCTATTCAGGAGGAAAATAATGGATTTTAAACAATATGTTGCAGACGTACAGGACTTCCCAGAGAAAGATATTTTATTTAGAGATATCACGCCTTTGATGGGGAATGGCCCAGCCTTCCACGAAGCAATTAATGAAATCGTGGAATTTGCACGTGAGAAAGATGTAGATGTGGTTGTTGGACCAGAAGCCCGCGGATTTATCGTTGGGTGTCCGGTTGCTTATGCATTAAATATTGGCTTCGTTCCCGCACGTAAAAAAGGTAAATTGCCTCGTGAAATCGAGTCAATCGATTACGGTTTGGAGTACGGTCAATCAACCCTACAAATCCATAAAGATGCGATTAAACCTGGCGATAAAGTCTTAATTGCAGATGACTTATTGGCAACTGGTGGTACCATCGAAGCTTGTGTATCATTAATTGAAAAATTAGGGGGCGAAGTTGTCGGTGCAGCCTTCTTAGTAGAATTAGATGAATTCAAAGCCAGAGAAAAAATCGCTGGTACGGACGTATTCTCGTTAATGCACTACTAGTATGAAGTAGTAAAATAACAGAAAACATGACCAAATCCCCATAGGGCGAGACTTGGTCATGTTTTTTTGCATAAATAATAGGATTTTGGTCGAACAATCATCATTAGGCGGTAATATTCAATTCAGATACAGCTCATAAAACGGGAAGGCCATGACCGATTGGTCACCATCACAAGTTACTGTTAATTGACTACTAAGTGTATCAAAAGAAACTTGAATCGATATAGTTCATGATGACGAAAGCTGTCGCAGGTCCACGAAGATCAATTTACCGTCGAGGGTAAACTAACGTAAATGGTAGTTGCCAGCTTCTTTAACCGCGATGGCTGCTTCTGACAGAATATTTCCCTTTGTGATGTTAATTATCAAGTTTTCTGGTAACCACTTTTCTAAAATACAGAAGCAGGATTAGCTTCAAGTAATTGTTCTGCAAATGCATCGACGATATATTGTTTCATATACTTTACGCCTGCAATATGGAATATCTCTTGCGATTAATTTAGTGGATATTTCAAAAATGTAAATAGGTGATTGTCGTATAGCCATCGACATGGTTAATTTGAGTGAAAAAAAAACCATGATGATCATCGGATAATGGATGCCACCATGGTATAAGGAATTAATAAGTATGTTCTCTAAATAAACTGATTACGCGTCCTAAAATTTGTACGTCTGGTAAAATAATAGGCTCTAAGCTATGGTTTTCTGGTTGTAGGCGAATATACCCATCCTCTTTAAAGAATCGTTTACAAGTAGCTTCACCTTCGTCAGTCATGGCGATTACAATATCACCATTTTGGGCAGACAATTCTTGACGAACGATAACGAAGTCTCCGTCTAAAATACCTGCTTCAATCATTGAATCACCACGGATTTTCAGCATAAATAGAGATTCTGATTGGTTTTTCAAAGTAGGTGGAATAGGGAAATAATCTTCAATATCTTCAACGGCAGTAATTGGTTGACCGGCAGTTACCGTACCAATCATTGGGATACCTTGACTAGATACACCTAGTAATTCCAAGCCTTTTTCTGTGATTTCCATAGCACGCGGTTTAGTCGCATTCCGAAGTAGATAACCTTGCTTTTCTAATTGAGAAAGGTGGCCATGGACTGTAGAAGTTGAAGATAGGTTCACGGCTTCACAGATTTCCCTTACTGTTGGGGGGAACCCTTGACTTTGAATGTTTGAATAGATACATTTTAGAATTTGCAGATGACGTTCTTTCATTAGCTGTACTCCTTTTTTGTGGGTTATGAGTTCTAACTATTCACGTTTTATTTATAATCAGTATAGCACATACGTTCGGTCAATACAAACGTACATTCGATGAATGTGAAAATACTGACCAATATTCGTCTGATAGCCTAGTGTTTGGTATAATGGAGGGCATAATCATACACGTAATAAGATAAAAGAGGTGTCAAACATGGGAAATAAGGGTTTCTTATTTATTTTTTACCAAGCTGCTGGGAAAAAGAAGAAGGCCGATATAAATGCATTGGTATTAGACCGGGCTTCAAAAGCAGGATTGAATAAAGACGATATCTTTTTAGTGTATTCGACATCAAAGGCGTCTAGCCAATTTTTGATTGACCGTTTTTCAGAAAAATATCGAGTTGGGGTAGTTGTTGCCTGTGGTGGCGATGGAACTGTCCATTCAATCGGGAATTTGATGATAGATACTGCGCTTACTTTTGCTATCTTACCCTTAGGTACTGGGAATGACTTCTATGCTGGCTTATACGGCAACCGTTCGGTTAAAGACCAGATTGACCATATTTTTAAGGGTAAAACGAGTGAAACAGATGCCATTTATATTCCTGAATTAGACTTGCATACTATGAATATTTTGAGTGTTGGCGCCGATGCGAATGTTGTTTTTCAAGCCAATGACTTTAAAGAAAAGCATAAATTCTTGCAAAAATAAGCCTACACGGCTTCAATTCCAAAGGCCTTACAAGCAGGTACGGCATTCGATATTGGCCTAACAGCCAGAAAAGATGGGGCAGAGTTGAAGCTGATGGATGGGCCATATATTCTGGCCGCATTATGCAATGGGGTTATGTATGGTGGTGGTTTTAAGATCAACCCTGATAGTCAAGTGAATGACGGCCTTCTAGAATTGGTTTATGTACAAACTATGCCTATGCATAAAATATTGGCTGTCTTATACAAGTTTTTCGCTGGAAACCACGAAGATTTGGAAGAGCTAGATAATGTAATATGTGATGAAGTGGTTTATGCTAGTAAGGATGGCAGCCCGATGATTCTGAACTGTGATGAGGAAGTTTATCAATTATCAACATTTACTTGCCAGGTGAGGAAACACGCTTATAAACGGATTATTTAGAAAATATATGTAGTAAAAAGACCGACTGGTTTGATGACTACCCTTGTGAGCGAGCTAGGGGGGAGCAATCTGCCAATCGGTCTTTTTGCATATTCGGTGATGAGTTTTTAATATCGACACTTAAACGATTTTTGTTGGTGTGACAAAGATCGTTTTTTGTTCAAAGTAATTCACAAATCCAGGTTTACTTCCATTTGGTTTTTTCACGTGTTTTACTTGCGTGTAATCAACGGGCACGTTATTGGAGTGGCTATATTTTGAAAAGGCTGCGGCTAATTCAGCTGCTTGGATGATTTCAGCTTCACTAGGGTCACTGGTTTCTAAAATAACGTGTGAACCAGGAATATCCTTGGTATGGAACCAATAGTGGTTTTTATTGGCCTGGCGCATGGTTAATTGGTCGTTTTGCTTGTTGTTTCGACCAACTAAAATTCGGTTACCCTCCGCAGTTTCATATTCACGCGGTTTAGCTGAGGCATTATTTGACCGTTTTTTCTTATCTTGCTTTTGCTTTTTAAGATAGCCTTGGTCAATTAATTCATCCCGTATATCCGCTAATTCGTTTGGTTCAGCAAAGTTCAATTGGGTTTGGATAGATTCCAAATACTGGATTTCAGCTTCAGCAACGACTTTTTGTTTTTCGATATGATTAATAGCATTCCGTAGTTTATTATACTTATGGTAGTATTTCTGCGCATTTTGTGACGGTGTTAAGGCAGGGTCTAAGCTAATCGTAATGGGTTGATCATTGTCGTAGTAGTTGGCTAAAGTTACTTCAGTTTGGCCTTTTTCAATTTGGTAAAGGAAGGTTGTCAATAATTCACCTTTTAACTGGAAAATGTCGGCCTTAGATGATTTCTCCATATCCTGGTTTAAATTAGCCAACCGTTTGTGTTGATGAGTCAGATTCTTCTCAACGACTTGAATAATGGCATTACCGACTTGACGGACATAATCATGCTTACTCTTCTCTGCATAATAAGCCGTTAATAGGGCGCTCAAATCGTCATAATGACTTTCTTCCCCTGAAATTGTTGTGTAAGGGAAGACTAAGAAATGTTGCTTATCATCTTGGACCACTAAGGTTGGATTTGGGTTTTCAAAGTCCGCACAGAAGTCTTGAATCACTTGATAAGGTTTACGACTATCTTTTTCAATTAAGCTTGCCAATTCAATTGCTGAATCACGACCTAATCCCATAAGTTGACTCTGTAAGAATTTAGCTGTCATTAAGGACTTGTCGGATTCAAAGTTTTCGCCAACCTTAAAGGGATTAACCTGGTTTTGGATTGGGGGCAGTTGGTAAGTCGCCCCAGGTAGGATCGTTCTAAAAGTATTTTGGTACATGGGCACATGTTTGATGGCATCGATAATCTTTTTATCCTTATCTAATAAAAAGATATTTGAATGACGACCCATAATTTCAACAATCAATTGTTGCTGGCTAGCGTCGCCTAATTCATCTCGTCTAGTTAAATTGAAGAGGATAATCCGGTCATTGTCGTACTGTTCAATGCTATCAATAATGTTTCCTTCAACATACTTACGCAATACCATAGTAAAGTTTGGTGGGGTTTCTGGGTTATTATAAGCTTGTTCTGTGACTTGGATACGCCCAAAACTTGGATGGGCTGAAATCAATAATTTGTGATTTTTGCGATTTGCGCGAATCGTTAAGACCAACTCCATATCGTATGGCTGTTGGATTTTATGAATACGTCCGCCCGCAAATGTTGTGTTTAATTCTTTAATCAGTGCATGGGTAAACATACCGTCAAATGACATGTAAGCACCACCTTCCTAGCGTTTCATTATAAGGGATATTGGCGATTTTAGCAAAAGTTGCGATTTTTCGCTGACAAGATTTTTTCTAGGCAAAAATGCTCATATTCCAGATATTATGCTTGTCATTTTTCTCATGATTTGTTAATATTTGTTTAATGAGATATCAAAGACGAAGGGAGCCACTCAAATGTTAACTGCTGTGCAAACAATGAAATACTGGCAAAGCCACATGAATTAGTTGTATCTGCACGAGTGCGCATAGATACAACTTCAGTTTTCTGGACTGTATTTATGTGGAGACAAAATTTGAGCCTTTCAAAATAACCCCCACATAGACATGATAGTAATGATTTATCAATCAACTATGTGGGACCCAG
>NZ_JBOEQF010000090.1:0-8078 GCF_050689315.1 Aerococcus sp. L_32 | reverse complement strand
TAATCGCTTAAATCGTGATGGTCAATATCCTTCTGTTGTGACTATTGCAGCCTTTGGTGATCGATTTAAGGGCGCTAATATTTATCCAACTGATAACACGTTAAATGATGGCGATAAAGTTGCATTAACAGTAGCCTATAAAGGTGGCTTGTCTAGTCGTTCTGGCTATGCAGTGAAAGATGCAAGTCAGCTCGCTGAACGTGATTCAGGATACTTAGAAGAAGTCGTTTACCCCTATTTCCAAGCCTATAAATGGTGGTTAGACAATCTGAACATTGGTACAAAAGGTGGCGATTTCTACCAAGCGTTTAGTGAGTTTTATCCGCAAGCTACTTATGGCTGGAACTTGTGCCCAGGGCATTTAGTAGCTGACGAAGAATGGTTAAGCTCACCATTCTATCAAGACTCTGATGCTACGATTCAAAGTGGTTACATCTTCCAACTAGACTTTATTCCTTTACAAGCAGGGCACAATGGTGTATCTGCTGAATCAACGATTGCGGTTGCTGATGAAGCGTTACGTGAACAGATTAAGGCTGAACAACCTGAATTATGGGCACGTATCTGTAGCCGAAAGGATTATCTAAAAGATGCCTTAGGTCTAGCATTAGAAGATGCATTACTACCATTAGCAAGTACCTTTGCTTACTATAGACCATTCTTATTAGATCAAAAAACAGCTATCCACTTCGGATAAATAAAAATACCCCTCAAGATTGGCTGACCAGTCTTGAGGGATTTTTACCTATTCTTAAGTAAATGGTCACGAAGGTTTCAAATGAGACATCTGTAAAGGTGCTAATATTAAGTATAATATAGAAGAAAATTGGAGGATGCCCCCCTTGGATGAGCAAATTGAATTATTATTTACCATAGATGAAGGTTATTTGAATCCCTTAAAAGTGGCTTTAACCTCGATTCGTCAAAACAATCCAGGCCAAGCTATTCGCATTTGGTTGATTCATGAATCTATTTCAATGAGCACTATTCGTGAATTGCGAAAGTTAACGGATTATTTACAGTTTGGTTTTGAATCGATTAAAATTGATGGTAGCCAGTGGAATAGCGCAAAAACAGAAGACCGGTATCCAAAAGAAATGTATTTCCGCTTGCTTGCGGGTGAAATATTACCTAAAGAAATGAAACGCGTCATCTATTTAGATCCGGATATTTTAGTAGTTAACCCACTGATAGACTTGTGGCAGACGGATTTAGAAGGGCATATGCTGGCAGCCGCTACGCATGTTGGGTTGACGGACGTTTCTACTCGAGTAAACCAAATGCGACTAGACGTTGACCATGCATACTATAATTCTGGTGTGATGGTGATTGATTTAGATAAAGCTAGAGAAATTGTCAAATGGTCAGATATTGCGCAAATGATTGAAAAATATAACTTGCTATTAATCCTACCCGACCAGGATATCCTCAACCGATTATATGGTAAATACACTAAGAAAATTCCCGAAGAAATTTGGAATTATGATACGCGTAAATATATGCGGTATTTCACCAAAAGTCTTGCTCAACATGATATTCACTGGGTGATGACGAATACTGCTATTCTCCATTTCTGTGGCGGACCAAAACCATGGGACGATAAACATGACAATCGGTTTACCAGTCTTTATCTTAACTATCAAAACCAACTAAAGCGAATAGAAGAAGCGATTAAATAGTGTAGAATATATACATACTTTAGCAGTTACACAAACAGAAGGCCAATATGACATCTAACTGGCAGTGGAATGACTGGCAAAAATGGGTTTTTGTACTCTCTATAATTTCCTATCAGTAAAACAATCTGTGATTTAGCGCAGTTTTACAATGTGTTTTTGTACTCTCTATAATTTCCTATCAGTAAAACATTCTTGATGAAATATCAATACTTGCTCCTGTTTTTGTACTCTCTATAATTTCCTATCAATAAAAGTAGTTGTTATGTTGAAAGATCCACTTCAAGAATTTATACAAATTTTCTCACCATTCTTCTTGCATATTCCCTCAACACATGTTATTATTATCACAAGGTAAAGAGAATACCACATACATCAGATTAATCAAGAATCAATCTACATATACGAACAGGCGGTAAGTTTGAAAGAATTTATGCAGCCGGGCTTCTAGATGAAGCAGCAGAAAATGAACTATTAACGTAGGGCATACCTGTGAGACAGCTAATCACTGTCCATAGGTATGCCCTTTTTTCTTTACCAAATATTTTAAGGAAGGTGAGGGGCATGGGTACCGAATGAAAAAGCACTTATAGTCAATCATTTTTGTTCAATGTTACACAAATAATCAATAAAATGGCACAAATAACCAATAAAGAAAAGGAGTATTTATCATGAAAGACTATATTTTACATAACCGTCAAGGACAGTTTGTTGTTATCGGGACGATTTTCTTGTTACTAGGTTTTCTATTTTCAACTTTTAATGGCACACTCGCGACAATTGCTTTCTATATTTCAATGTTTTTCCTTGGTTTTTATGCCGCTAAGAATGCGGTTGTAGATACAGTTCAGAATAAGTCACCTAATGTTGACCTTTTAATGATTCTAGCGGCTTTAGGGGCGGCTTTGATCAATTATGAATCTGAGGGTGCAGCGCTGTTATTTATTTTTGCGGTGGCGGAAGTGCTTGAAAATTATGCGACAAATAAGTCTACATCAGCGATTTCAGAGTTGATGGAACAAGTACCTGAAACAGCAAAATTACTCCAACCAAACGGGGAAGTTATCGAAGTCCTAACTGAAGAATTGAAAATTGACGATATCGTTGTGGTTGCGAAAGGGGAACAAATTCCAATTGATGGACATGTTGACCGCCAAGTTTTGGTAAATGAATCTGCCTTAACGGGTGAATCAGTCCCAGTCATAAAAAATGCGGATGAAGAAGTATTTGCGGGGACTTTAAACGAGGGCAATGCCTTCCATGTGCGGGTCAACAAAACTGCCAGTGAAACAGTCTTTTCAAATATCATCCGGATGGTGGAGGAAGCACAAAACCGTCCGTCTCGTATTTCAAAATTTATTGACCGAATTGAAAGTAAATACGTAATTACCGTGCTGATTGCCGTACCGATTTTCATTTTCATCTTGATGCAATTCCAAGGGTTCTCATTCGACACTGCCTTCTACCGTGGCATGGTGCTCTTAACCGTTGCTAGTCCATGTGCCTTGGTCGCAAGTGCAACGCCCGCAACCCTTTCAGCCATTTCAAACGGTGCCAAGAACGGGATTCTATTCAAAGGTGGAGCAGCAATGGAAGCCTTGTCTACCATGGATACCCTATACACCGACAAGACCGGAACCCTAACTTATGGCGAATTTGAGGTGGTCGATCACGACGTTGACCCGGATATTCTTAAAGAAGTCGTTTATATGGAGCAACAATCTAGTCATCCAATTGGTGGTGCCATCGTTGAAGCTTTCAAAGACTTAGACCTTTCCGCTGTTGACCATAACGAACCTGTTGAAGAAATTGCTGGTAAAGGCGTGAAAAAGGGTGCCATTACAGTTGGAAAACCATCTTCATTTGACACTTACGCCGACCCTAAAAAATTCCGTAATAAACTGCAAGCAGCCAATACGACAGTCTTCGTGGGCAATGGCCATGAAATCCTAGGCTATATATCACTTGCTGACCAAGTCCGCCCTCAATCTGCCCATGCAATCGCTGGCTTTCAAAGTGACGGGGTTGACGTTGTCTTATTAACTGGGGACAATGAAGCCGTCGCTAAGCAAGTAGCCAAACAAGTGCATATCGACCATTATAAAGCCGGCATGCTACCTGAAGATAAAATTTCATTCGTCTTAGATAGCCAAGGAAAAGACCAAGTCGTTGGGATGATTGGTGACGGGATTAACGATGCGCCAGCCTTAGCCAATGCGGACATTGGGATTGCCATGGGTTCTGGTTCATCAGTTGCTATGGAATCTTCAGACATTGTCATCGTGAAAAACAACCTGGCTAAACTATTTTATTCATATGAATTGAGTAAATCATTAAACAAATTAATCACCCAAAACGTTGTCTTTGCAGTCGGTGTGATTGTAATCTTAGTCTTACTCAACTTGTTTGGAGTTCTAGGCTTACCGATTGCCGTTCTTTGTCACGAAGGGTCAACCATTCTGGTAATCTTAAATGGCTTACGGTTGTTAGCCTATAAGGATCCAAACTTTGAAGAAGATTCCCATCAAGAAAAAGCTTATGAAAAAGAATTAGCGTAAAAATAATCCCTAGCTACCAAGGAGTTTCATAGTAGCTAGGGATTTTCTTTTAGTCTAATTCGTCTGGTTTATTACCATAGTTAACCCACATCCGAGTGTCATTATTTAATGTAAATACTGATTCTGCAAATGTATCCATTTCTTCTGCTGAATTAAATACGATAATATCTTCTTGATTTAGAATATTGATCAATTGTGTAATGTTAGATCCTTTTATTAGTTCGGTTGTTATGATGTAATGAACCATATTATAGTCTTTAGCAACTTTTCTTAATTCTTTGGTAAAGCGTTTATAAGGCAAGCTGTTTTTGTCAAAAGTAGAATAACTGAATCGTTTAATTTCACTTTTACTTGGAATATAAGGCGGAAAATCTGGGCGAGTATCCAAAACCATATCAAACATAGTGGCATCTTCAATATTGACAAATTTATTTGACGCAAATTCACTGCCATGGTAATAGTAATGTTTTTGAGATAAGGCAGTGATACTAATTAAGGTAATCATCCAGTGATCTATTGGTTGTTTAGTTTCAAAGGGTACGGTCATATCCATGTCATCTGTTAACCAAGACAGAAATACATCACTATCGACAAACCCATATAAATTAGCTGCGGCGTTTACGTATTCTGTCATCAATTTTAATTGGTTCAAGAATGCACCATTATTTCGTTTGATTTCCTTATAGTTATTCAATATATCTATAACTTCATCAGGAATAAATACATGCAGTTTATAATCGATAATTCTGATGTAGGTAAGACCTAATTCAGTTAATTTTGGTAACAGTGTTCTTAAAAGATGAAGATTTTTCCCGTCTTGAGTATTTAAAATATTATCTTCTCGCGTTTTAGTATATTCGTCAAATACCTTGAAATCTTCTTTAGTTAATGCAAGTACACGCGCTTCTAACGTATTTACTTTAATTCTGGGGTTCTAATAATTGATCTAGACCAAGCCCGTAAAAAAATCCACTGGTCTGACATTCAAGAAGTCATCGTCAAATACAATAGCCTATTAATCTTACCTGACCAAGACATCCTAAACCGCTTGTACGGTAAATACACCAAAGAAATCCCAGAAGAAATCTGGAACTACGACAACCGTAAATACATGCGCTATTTAACCAAAAGCCTAGCCCAACATGACGTCCATTGGGTAATGGACAACACATCAATTATCCACTACTGTGGCGGACCAAAACCATGGGACGACAAACACGACAACCGATTTACCGCACTTTACCTAAACTATCAAAATCAATTAGAAAACTTAGAAAAAGTCATTCAAGGGAAATAGGAATAAATATTAAGTTTGAAGAAGTATTGGAAATGTATTAAATTTAAGCAGTTATTGGCAGTTTTATAAGCCAGTAACTGCTTTTTGATTGCTTGAAGTACTATTAAAGATGCTATACTTATAGTAAATAAAAGCTTTTTTGACGGAAGATAGACCAATGTATAAGCGTTATTTCATATTTGGATTACTCATTTTTAGTATCTTTGGTATATTCGCTTGGATTCAATTTAGTAATGGGGATATTGAACATGCTTGGTATAGTGTGATTTCTGGTGTTTTGTTTGGGATTCTATCTTTCACTGCAGTAGTATATAAGATTGAAAAATGGTCAAGATTTAAGCAGTTTGCTGTTCACTTTCTAGTGATACAATTTACAGCTTTTCCTTTTTTATTAATGAATTCTCTACCTTTAAATGGTATTGGGGAAGTAGCTATCCTGTGGATACAATTTAATCTAATTGGCATTGGCGTAATCTTATTTAGTCGTTTATTTGGGTATTTTTTAAATAAATTTAGTTAGAAAAAGCCGCCAACTACTAGCGTTTGCTAGCAAATGGTGGCTTTGCTCATTTTGACATTCATTTCCTTTGAATGTATTATTAGTCCATTACCTAAAGCTGACTTTAGGTTAAGGATAAATCCTATAAAGATGAATTTTGAGGTGAAAAAATGTATACAATTGGACAAGTATCAAAAATGTTTAATATCCCAGTTTCAACCTTGAGATATTATGATAAAGAAGGCTTATTCCCAACCATGCAACGCGAATCTGGTATTCGTCAATTTTCTGATAATGAATTAGAAGCCTTACGTGTCATTGATTGCTTAAAAAAATCAGGATTAGAAATCAAAGATATTAAAAAATTCATGGACTGGAACCAACAAGGACCAGAAACCTACTCAGACCGTTATGACCTATTTGTAAAACAAAAGGCCGTAATGGAAGAAGAAATCGAATCAATGAAACGTGTACTAAGCATGATAGAATATAAAATCTGGTATTACTCACAAGCAATGGCAGATGGGAACGAAGATAGAGTTAACGAAATGATCCCGGATGGCTTACCAGCAGCAGTAAGAGTGCAATACGAACACTCACATAGTTAATATATATAGAAGAAAAATTATTTTTTTTAGCGTTAAAGGTGAAAATCATTAGCGCTTTTTTTGGTAAAAATTACTAATTTCTTCTATATAAAGGTATAAATATTAAATTAGTAAATATAGTAAAAATGGATATCAATAAAACCTTAATTAAAGAAGAATCCAATAAAAAGGTATGAAACGGAAGAAAATAGATAGCCATTAGCCACCAAGAAGAACAAAATGTGAATTACGGATACCAACGACAAAGTCGTTAAGTAGCCGTTTGAAGCTTTTGAGATTTGAGACCAAGGCTCAAATCGGTTCGGTGGCTTTTTAATGGCTTATCATTTTCTGCAGTGAAATACCGAAGGTATTCATTAATCAAACTATTCATTAATTAAAGTATTCATCAAAAAACACCACTATAGAAAGACAACTTGTCTCATACAGTGGTGTTTATTTAATATTAGTATTTATTTTGTCTAATCAACAGATTTCAACGCTTCAAGCATATCCACATTCTTCAATCGGCGATTGATCACATAAGCTAAAATAGCCGTAATCAAACCGATAATAACAGCTGGAACCACAAAACTTGGCGCTGTCAAAGCCGGATTAAACATAACATCTGCTGGTGGTACCACATTAATAATATATTGATGCAGCAACTCACCAAGGCCAAATCCAACCAAAATACCAAGTGCCGTCAACACTATCGTTTCCCGATAAATATACATGGTTACTTCCTTATCATAGAAACCAAGCACCTTAATCGTTGATAACTCCCGCATCCGTTCAGAGACATTAATATTCGTTAGGTTGTATAGGATAACAATACCTAATAAACCAGCAACAATAATTAAGACGGTCATGATTTTATCCAATGAATGTACAATCGTATCGATTTGATTCATAAGGGTAGTGTTTTGGACGACACCAGCAACACCATCTAGTTCAATGAATTTCGCAGCTTGATTTTCCGTATTACTAATGGAATCATCTGTTAGATTGACTAGATAAGCATTAACTTGGTAATCATCGCCGTAGATTGTTTCATAAACTTGTGGACTAGCGAAGACAAAGTGACCAATATACATTTCCGTAATTCCTGATACTTTCATTTCGCGGTCTTGACCGTTCGTGTCTTGAAGCGTGATAGTATCACCCACTTCAGCATCTAATAATGTAGCTAGTCGTTCAGAAATTACTACGCCATCATCTGGTAAGTTTAACGTTTCATCAGATCCACGTTCAGTTAATTGAATATAGTCTGAAAATTCATCTATGTTTTCTGGGGAAATTAAAGTGATATCTTGTGTATCATTTTGTTTTCCACCGACAGTTGTTAACTCTTGATATGCTACTTCACCGAATTGATCAATGTCTTGAGAAGATAAAGTATCCTGAATCTCATCATTTTGTTGATCAGAGACATAGTCATTTTCCGCAACAATCATATCG
>NZ_JBOEQF010000089.1:0-8106 GCF_050689315.1 Aerococcus sp. L_32 | reverse complement strand
TGGATTCTTCGTCGGAGATAATGTGCCGAAAGTTGATTTCGTAGCCCACCGTTTACGCTATGAATTAATTATCAGTTACCGGATGTTGGATCAAATGATTAAACAAAAGGTTAAAGGTGAAAACTACAAGGATATTTTAGATGAGAAAGTACTAGCGGTACAGAATGCATATGAACACAAAAATTTTGATGACTTCTTTACAACTAGTGAAGCATTATTAAAAACAATTTTGGATATTGGTAATCATGACTATCTAGTTAATGAAGCTTTAGAGTGTTCACGTACTGTGATGACAGCTATTCTTGAGAAATACCATACGGATGAACCAAAAGATTTCATCTTGGATATGTATCCTTTCATGATGTACCTCGGTGACTTAGTACGGTTGATTGCAGAAAACCGCTTCAATGATGCACGTGTTTTATTTGAAATCATTATCAACTATCTGAAAATGCAACTACCAAAAGAAACACAAGAAGCTTTTGAAAATATCGATACTTACCGTTTAGCTTAATAAAGTGAATATCTAATGAATGAAAGCACTCTATATCGTCAAAGAGTGCTTTTTTTGCTATAATTTAATAAGATATGAAAATTATAATTGAAAGGAGCGAACCATATTGCCAAAGGCACTAGTCACATTTGCTTCTTTAACTGGAAACGATGAAGAAATAGCAAATATTATGACCAACTCTTTAGTTAATTTGGGCATAGATGCACGTATGGTGGAATGCCAATCTGTGTATGCGACCGATTTTCTAGAAGAGGATATCTGCGTTGTCGTGACCTATACATACGGTGCTGCTGCAGACTTACCAGATGAAATTGTAGACCTATACGAAGAATTGTCGGACGTTGATTTAACAGGTAAGATTTTCGCGACCTTAGGTTCAGGCGAATATGATTACGAAGAATTCTGTAAATCTGTTGATGATTTTACCGAACAATTCAAACAAACCGGTGCTATCCAAGCTGGTGAAGCTGTAAAGATTGAGTTGTATCCTGAAGACGAAGATATCCCTCTAATTGAACAACTTGCCCAGCAATGTGTAGATAGCTACCAACAACATCAATAAAAACAATCTTAGGAGGACAATATTTACATGGAGAATTTTGATCAATTATTAGACAAATATGCAAACCTATTAATCGAAAAAGGGATTAACGTACAAAAAGGCGACAATGTTATGATTTACATTGCCATCGACCAAGCACCCCTAGCGCACTTCTTAGCGAAACACGCTTATGAGAATGGTGCTCGCCGTGTACACTTTACTTGGAAAGATGACTACACTACCCGCTTAAACTACGAGTACCAAGCGACAGAAGATTTAGCGGAAGTTGCTGACTATACTGTAGCCCGCCAAGAAGATTTAATCTTAAACCAAAAAGTGTCACGCCTTTCAATCGTATCTGGTGACCCAGATTTATTAAACGGTATTGATGCAAGTAAAATTGACACTGTTCAAACCAACCACGGTCAAAAATTAAAAGTTGTCCGTACTGCGACAATGAACGATCAAGTTAAATGGACAGTTGCAGCAGCTGCTGACTACGGCTGGGCGAAGCACGTTTTCCCTGAATTAGCTGAAGATAAACAAGCAGCAACAGATGCATTATGGGATGCCATCTTCAAAGCTAGTCGCGTATACGAAGCTGATCCAGTAGCAGCTTGGAACAACCACCGTGACTTGTTAGACGAAAAAGCACAAAAATTAAACGACAAACAATTCAAAAAATTACATTACACTGCACCTGGTACAGATTTAACACTAGGTTTACCTGAAGGTCACATCTGGGTATCTGCTCAAAGCTTTAACCCTGATGGTTCTCCATTTATCGCTAATATGCCAACTGAAGAAGTCTTCACAGCACCAGATACAAACGTGATGGATGGTTACGTGACTTCAACAAAACCACTATCCTACGCGGGTTCTACAATTGAAGGCATCAAAATAACTTTTGCAGACGGTAAAATTGTAGACGTTACAGCTGATAAAGGTGAGCAAATCATGAAAGATTTGGTCTTCAACAATGATGGTGCGCAAGGTTTAGGTGAAGTTGCCCTAGTACCACATAAATCACCAATTTCTCAAAGTAACCTAACATTCTACAATACCCTATTTGATGAGAATGCTTCAAACCACTTGGCAATCGGTGCTGCTTACCCAACTAACGTTAAAGGTGGAACTGACATGTCAGAAGAAGAATTACAGGCAGCAGGCGTTAACCGTAGCCACGTTCACGTTGACTTTATGATTGGATCAGCTGAAATGGATATCGATGGTATCGACGCAGATGGCAACGTATTCCCTATCTTCCGTCAAGGAGAATGGGCTTTCTAATTATCTAACCGTCATTACTGTTATAAACAAGTTAAAGGAGGTTACTTATGCCACTTAATCCCAAAAATAATGAAAACGATCTAAATGAACTATATAATCGTTTAAAGAACATGGACCGAAAAAAAGTTGACGAAACCCTTGAATACCTAGATAAAGGTTCACCAAAATTAAACTGGTTATATATCACCCTTGCCGTGGCCATTATTTTTCTTTTAATTTGGTTGATTATGATAATGAACCCGAATGCAGATGTGGCGCCAACGATCGATAGGTCTGAAGAAATCAATCTTCAAATCCATGATATGGAGTCCCGCATTAAATCACTAGAAGATCAAGTAGAAAACTTAGAAGAAGGCAATAACTAAAGCAAAACAAAAACGCTGCTGATACACTTAGGAAACTAAGTGCATCAGTAGCGTTTTTTTTAGATAATTGGAAAAGTTATTTTTCCAACCAAATTTTCCTTGAGATGAAATTCCACGCCATTACAAGTATTGTGGCCAACACTTTAGCAATAATATAATGTAAGACTGTAATTTCTACAAAGAACCACATAAATACCTGATTAAGTCCTAGTCCAATTAAGGATAACACTACAAAAATGAATAACTCTTGATGCTTATGCCCTTTTTCATAACGGCTATCGAAGACATATTTCATTGAAGCGATGTAATTAAATACTGTTGCCACTGTGAATGAAATGGCTGCTGATAGTAGATAATGGATACCAAGGAACTCTGTTAAAATCGCTAGTAAACCAAAATCGATGACTGCCGCTAGGACACCTACGATACCAAATTTAATGATTTGTTGTATTAGTTTTATCATAATTTTCTTTATTTCCTATTCTAGTCCAGTCGATTGCTAAATAAAGGTAGGTAAATACCCCTAATAATAAAATGATGAAGTGACGATAAGTGAAGTAATAATGATGTTGATTATGGTTTTGCAAGATAAAGGTCCAGACAAATGGTACCAAACTCATCAACCATAGGACCCCATTATCGATAAAGGATTTTATAGGTTTACGGTATTTAAACCATAATACTAACCACACAAGGAATAAAACCCCTATTAATAAGAGTACATAATTAGGAAACATTGTCGCTAACACACGTCTTAAAATGGTTGTGAATTCTAAGACTTCCTCATCAGTACCTTGTGTTCGTAAGAAAATCTGATTAATCGCTGACTTAAAAGTGTTTTCTTGCAGAATAACAGTGCTGACTATCCATTTAGAAACCCAAGTTAGCGCGTAACCAAATATCCAAGAAACACCCAAGTATATTGTCTCTATAAAGCTTGTCATAAATGTTGTTTCTTTATTTTTATCATGCAATAAGAATAAGAGAAAAAATGGTAAAGCGAAAGTAATCAAGGGTGCTGTGAGTAAATCAAAGTAATTGGTAATAGATCCGATTACAAAGAAAGTAATTAAAAGTAAATTGGGCGATAACTTTTTCCAAGTATCTAAATACATTAAAGCTAGTATAGCAACCATGCTAATGATATATACCGGGCTATATTGTAAGGATAGTGGGAATATCCAAAAATGGATAGTCATAAGTGCAAACGAGAATAACATGGCATAAGCGGTTGTAACTTGCTTAGCAATTTGAATAATCACTAGTAAGAACAAGGAAAAAATCACAAATATATTTAAGAATCGTATACCCGTATAATTCATAAATATCAATAAGAATCGCAAGATGGGAATATCGCCCATCCAGTAACGGAAGTAGCCGTTATTCCAAACCGCAGCGCTAGCCGCTGATAAGCTATCCGTATTGTTTAGTTTCTGAAAAATCAAATTATCAGTAAAGGTATCCAACCTGGTACCAGGAATATTACTGATGACTTCCCATCTTTTTTCCTCACTTGCGATAACATCAACTGATTCTTGCCAGTTACTATCAATCCAGTTATCAGGAATAAGGTATGAAGCAAAAAGTAGACCATAGTAGACCATGATTAACAGGACAAATGTAATCAGAATCTGTTGAAGCAACTTTTTCCAATTAATATTATTAGTCATAATCATAGATACCTTTCAATTTTTTCAGTAAATTCAATTTAGAATACTCTACTTCAAAACGTTGACGTTCATTTTGTGAGATCACATCTAAGTTTAAGCCCATCATAAATAATATAAGTGCAGTTAAACCGATAAAGCCAGCTACAATTAAGGTTGGGAACCGTTCAACAGTACCCGTAACATTAAATTCCATCAGAATCGGAATAAATAAGATGGCAGCAAAAATAAATAAAATTGCAGATACTAGACTGAAGAATAGCATAGGTTTATAATTCTTGAATAATCTACCGATTGTTCTTAAGACTTTTACCCCGTCAGATACCGTATTTAATTTTGATTCACTTCCATCTGGTCGATCTCTATACTCAATCACCACATTTTCAATGGCTAGATTTTTATCCAAAGCAAAAATCGTCATTTCCGTTTCGATTTCAAAACCTTTAGACAGCACAGGGAAAGACTTTACAAATTCAAATGAAAAGGCCCGATATCCTGTCATGATGTCTCTCACATTATTGTTGAATAAAACATTAATTAACCCTCTTACTGTTCTATTTCCCACATTATGGAATGGACGTTTATTCTCTTCGAAATATGTTGAGCTTAAGCGGTCTCCTACGACCATTTCTGCTCTATGGTCTAATACAGGTTGTATCATGTCACGGGCATGTTCAGCTGGGTAGGTATCGTCGCCATCAATCATTAAGTACGCTTTCGCGTCAATATCTCTAAACATTGAACGAATCACATTCCCTTTGCCCTGCTGATGTTCGAATCTTACCACAGCACCTGCATTTCTCGCTATTTCTGCTGTATTATCTGATGAGTTATTGTCGTATACATAGATGGTCGCTTCAGGTAATTCACGCTTAAAGTCTGTGATTACTTTTTCGATCGTTAGCGCCTCGTTATAACACGGAATTAATACCGCAATTTCATCTGTTGTTTTCAATTAATATTTTCTCCTGTTCTCGTTTGTTCATTTTCTTTGTATACAAATATTTTTGTATTGATCCACTTGAAAAAAATTTCATCAACTTATCCAAGGAATTATTTGATATCGGTATCTTTAATAATATAAATAGGTCGATTCTTGGTTTCTAAATAAATTTTCCCTACATATTTTCCGATAATCCCGATACATAATAATTGAATACCACCTAATAGTAAAATAATGGATGCTAGAGATGGCCAACCATCTGTCGGATCACCAAAGATTAAAGTTCTTAATACAATGACAATAATAGATAAGATGGCAACAATACAGGAAACCATTCCCATATATGTCGCAATAGATAATGGTAAATCTGAAAAGTCTGTTATCCCCTGTACCGAATAATTAAACAATTGCTTCAAAGACCATGATGTTTGCCCAGCAATTCTTTCGCGATTTCTATAAGTTAGGTATTCCGTTTTAAATCCTACCCAAGTGAATAACCCCTTAGAAAAACGATTATATTCAGTTAAAGATAAGATAGCATCAACCATTTGTCGTCTCATCATCCGAAAATCTCTTGCCCCATCAACAAGTTGGGCATCTGAAATCTTATCCATCAGTTTATAGAATGTGCGCGCAAGAAAAGAGCGAGTAGCTGACTCTCCATCCCTAGTTACGCGACGTGTACCGACACAGTCTAATTCTGAATTTGCCTCTAACATCTTTAACATCTGCGGAAGTAATTCTGGTGGGTCTTGTAGATCTACATCCATAATGGTGACAAATTCACCACTAGCATTTTGTAGACCTGCATACATGGCCGCTTCTTTACCAAAATTTCTAGAGAAGTCGATAAAATGAACGTAGTCAAATTGCGCTACCAGCCGTCTAATTTCTTTCAGGGTTTGGTCTTTTGAGCCGTCGTTGACAAATATATATTCAAATGACGTATCCATTTCTGATTTTTGCGCTTCTACAGCCTCAAAAAATAATGGTATAGCTTCTTCCTCGTTATAACAAGGTATGATTATTGTTAACATTAAAAACTGACTCCTTTTTAACCTTTTTCTATTGTAACAAATACATTCAAAAATAGGCTGTATCGAATCCCTCTCTTAAGGTTCGTTTCCGTTATGTATACAGGTACAGTTATTATAGCAAACGATGTTATCATTTTGCTGATTCTACTGCCTATTTCAAGGAATTTTTTAATTCAAATTGAATCTATTTCAATTCTGCTCATTGAAGCATCAAACTTTTGCCAAAAATAAAAAATGCAGTGCTTTCACACCACATTTTCTATCGACTATGCTTCATCCATTTTAACAATCTGTTGGAATATTTCCTGTAATTCTACCCGTTTTATCACTAGAATAATAACTAAGAAAACAGCGTAAACAAAGAATCCGAGATAAGTATTCAGTATATTCGCAGTAAAGTAGAATACGAGAACGTGACTAATAATCAATAACCATTCATTCAAATCGCCTTTCATGGCTGTAAACTCGCGTCTTGAAGCATACAGATACCATAAGAAGTAACATAAGGTAGTCGCCCATGCGATACCAGATAATGATTTAGTGATAAAGAATACAATGGCTACAAATGCAAGTGCTAAGATAGCATATAAAATTGAGTCACGAATATATTTTCGTTCACTTCGTTTAGCCTTGTATAGATTGGCCACAACGATCTTTGAAATCATAATATATGGAATCGATACAAAGGTAATGGATAATAACTCGATTGATGCCACATAGTTTGGAAGGAATAATTCGATAATCCATTTGAATGCGAAGAACCCTAATCCACCAAAAATACCAAGTAACAGTGTCAATTGCTTAATGATATTGGCAACTCGAGGTGAATCCGTCTTTGATATTAAATTATAAAAAACTAGAGCCACAGCGTTAACGATTAGTATAATAACGTTTAACACTGAGTTTTGGAATGAATATTGTGCGAATTCTTCAATTGGGAATCCCCAGTTAGCAATCCACGAACCAATATTCCCAACAAAAGTTAACGACATATTTGCTAACAAGATTAAAAATCCGACTCTAAAAATTTCAAATTTATCTTTTACAGTGAATTTGGGATTTAGCCCCAATTTATTAATAAAACGAAACTCATAGTAAATGTACATCATTACATAAGATAATACGTTTAATATGATATAGAATACGTAGTCTTCCGATTTAAAAATAAAAATTCCGATTAATAACAGTGCGATATAAGATACTGACCGGAACATAGATGCTACGGTAAATGTATTAAATTGACCAACTGCTTGTAAAAAATTTGATTGGTAAGTCGTTACATTTGAAAAGAAGGTAACGATCGAGAAAAGAATCAGTACCGGATCTTTTGTAATAAGAGATATTAGGAACATTCCTATGAACATGATGAACTGAAAAAAATTCGCAAAATTATGTTCATCTCTGATAACATTGTGGTCTAACTCATTTAATTCCTTACCACCATACTTAATATAAATCCCATCTGCAAATCCTAAATGGAAAAGGTAGGTAAAACTTAGGTACAAGGTATATTGCCTATAAGACCCGTATTGCGCGACAGTCAAAATCCCCGGCAAGATGAAACCAACGATAAAGCTGGTCCCGAAGCCGACAATATTAGACATTGCAACGTTTAAAATGTTCGTTAAAGTCTTCATTTTTATCCTCACAATATTTTTGTTTTAATTTTGTTAACGGTCCCGAGAAGATTCGAACTTCCGACACCTCGTTTAGGAAACGAGTGCTCTATCCCCTGAGCTACGAGACCAG
>NZ_JBOEQF010000088.1:0-8107 GCF_050689315.1 Aerococcus sp. L_32 | reverse complement strand
GAAGACCTTGATGGGAAAAAGTACATCGATTTCATTTCTGGCATTGCCTGTAACGTATTAGGGCACGCCGACCAAGGATTCGTCGATTTTATTACCAAGCAAGCGGGCAATCTGATCCATGTGTCCAACCTTTTCTGGAATGAAAATGGGGTAAAACTAGCCGAAAAATTAAGCCAAGTTTCAAATCTGGACAAGACTTTCTTCGCCAATTCAGGGACTGAAGCCAATGAAGCAGCTATTAAACTGGCCCGTAAATGGGGGATTGAAAGCAAGGGGCCGGATGCCTTTGAAATTATTTCCATGAACCAATCTTTCCACGGCCGGACCTTGGCCAGCTTAACAGCAACCGGCCAAGAAGACATGCACACCGCCTTTAAACCCTTGCCAGTCGGCTTTAAATATGTGGCATTTAACGACGTTGACGCTATAAAAAAGGCTGTTAACAAGAATACGTGTGCCATTTTGCTTGAGGTCATCCAAGGAGAAGGTGGGGTCAATGCCATTACGCCTGAATTCGTGTCTGCTATCAACACACTGCAAAAACAAAAGGATGTCCTAGTGATTGTAGATGAGATTCAAACAGGAATTGGCCGGACAGGAACCATGTTCGCCTTCCAACAAACGACTTTAAATCCAGATATCATCACCCTAGCAAAAGGGTTAGGTGGGGGCTTACCAATTGGGGCTGTAGTGGCAAAGGACCAAGTGTCCGACCACTTTAAACCAGGTGACCACGGCACTACATTTGGTGGCAATCCATTAGCTACAGCAGCGGGCAACTACATCTTGTCAGCCATTGAAGACCAACAACTTTTGAAAAATGTGAAAGTTATATCTGCTTATATCAAGGATCAATTACAATCTTGGCAATCCCCACTAGTAGAAGAAATTCGTGGTCAAGGGTTTCTGATTGGGTTGAAAGTCACTAAGCCAGTAGCCCAAGTGGTTGCGGCGGCGGCAGACCAAGGTTTGCTAGTGACTTCAGCTAAGGATAACGTCATCCGTTTACTTCCCCCATTAAATGTCACAAAAGATGTGGTAGATCAAGCTTTAGCAAAGTTGAAAACATCTCTTGAGCGTGAATAAGGCCAGCAGATACCTATAAGAATGTCCTTCTAAATGATATTTAATAGGTTGACTTACCCTCAAAATCCTGGTAAATTGCTTTTATAACATAACAATTTCAAAGAAAGGTCAGGTATTAAGTCCAATGAAGTTATAATCCTACTTTATTTAAAATAGTGAGCGAGAAAAAACACTGACGTTAGTGTTTGTTTAACCTGGGCTATTTTGGTAGGATGAAAAAACTTTGGACGGATACTAGGACCTTTCTTTTTGTGTGCATTTTTAACATTGGAGAAAGTTTATCGGAATATGCAAGCGGGCCTATATCTAGGGTATACAATAGACCTAGATTTGGTTGGCATCGTCATTCTTCAAGTATTCATGTTCAATATTTGTCCTACTACAGAACAATCTAGTAGGGCATTTTTTGTGCCCAAAATAATAAAGGAGGTACATACATGTTACTAATTACACACTTAACCATGACGCAAGCTAGCACTCTATTCACCGTGATTGACGACTTATCATTTGTGGTAAACCCTGGTGATAAGGTCGCAATCATTGGCGAAGAGGGCAACGGGAAATCATCGATTCTAAAATATATTGTCGGGGATGAAAGCATTCAATCTTATCTTGAAATTACCGGGCAAATGGCCAATCATTTTACCAAGTTGGCTTATTTACCTCAAGCTATGGCAAATGAGGACCTAGCAAAGTCATTGGAAAATTATTTTTTCAGGGGTCGGGATCACGCAGATATGGATTATCAATTGCTCTATCAACTGGGTAACCAGCTGGATTTTGATGTGGACCGGATTTATGACCAGCAGTTAGTGGGGGACCTGTCTGGGGGTGAGCGGATCAAGTTACAGTTGATTGACTTGTTGATGGATGAGCCGGATTTGTTGTTGATGGATGAACCGTCTAATGACCTAGATGTCAAAACCAGTCTCTGGCTTGAAAAATTTATTCAGCAGAGTGACTTGGCTATGATTTATATTTCCCATGACGAGTTGTTGCTTAAACGAACCGCCTCCCATATCCTGCATGTAGAAAGATTGACCAACAAGTCGACTGCCCGGTCAACCTTTGTAAAGGACAGCTACGAAAATTACCTGACCCACCGTGACCAAGAGATGTCCAATCAGGAGAATTTAGCCAACAAGCAGCGGGAAGAAGACCAAAACCGGATGGCGAAGTTTAACCGCGTGCACGATTCAGTAGACCACCAATTGAACAATACCAAGGATTCTACTGCAGGGCGACTTCTTGCCAAAAAGATGAAAGCTGTCCAATCTATGAACAAGCGATTTGAACGCGAACGGGCCAAATTTGTGGACCATCCGATTAAAGAAGCGCCCATTCATATTGAATTTTCAAACGTGAATCCTTTAGGCAAGAGCCAAGTGGTAGTGCACTTAAACGACGGTCAAGTAACCATTGATGACCGCATTTTAGCCGACAAGCTGCAATTGACTGCTAAAGGCCAAGATAAGATCGGCATTATTGGCCCTAATGGTATTGGCAAAACGACTTTTCTTCGTCAACTTTGGCATGATTTAAAAGATGCTAAAGGCCTTCAAGTGGGCTACATGCCCCAACAATACAGCGAGGAAATTCCTGATGACCAAACCCCTATCGAATTTATGACGACCACCGGGGACAAGGAAGAAAGAACACAAATCATGACTTATTTGGGTAGTCTCCGCTTTTTACCTGAAGAAATGGACCAACCAATAGCTTACTTATCCGGTGGGCAAAAGGGAAAACTCATCTTAGCTAGTTTGGACCTCAAAGGCTATAATGTCTTACTCTTAGATGAACCGACTAGGAATTTCTCAGCTTCCTCTCAACAAGAAATCCGTACGGTTTTCAATGATTATCCCGGCGCTATCATCACCGTTTCCCACGACCGACAGTTTTTAAAATCAGTGTGTGACACAGTGTATGAATTAAGTTCTGACGGGTTTAAAATCGTTGACCATGTCAATCAATGGTAAGAAATGAAAATGTAGTGAAAACTTTCATGGTATAATGGAAGGGCAACCGGATGCTGGCTGATATAAAAAAGGCAGGTCCGGTATTTTTTGGAGGAAACTACATGCATTCATTTTTTAGACAAACATTATTATTAAAACCCTCGCCAAATGATCATTTAGAACGGGTATTAGTCGCTGGTTTTTGTACCTTGATTGTCAATTTAACCGGTTATTTATTGGGTATGCCTGGGATTAATGCCACATCTAGCTTAGGCTTATTTACTTTTTTACATTTTCAATCTTTTGAAGGTAGTCGGACCATTAAACGGATGGTTTTTGTGGCCATGACCTTGATGGTGTCTTATACAGTCGGCTTAATCATCGGACAAATCCCTTTAATTGCCCCTATAGCTATTGGGTTGGTAGCCTTTTTTGCTAGATTGATCTACCGAATTTACCGGATTGATAAGCCAGGAGACATCTTCGTTATTCTAGTGATGGCAGCAGCAGCTACACGAGATATACCACTCAATCAAATGCCTGTGCAATTGCTTGAATTTGCCTACGGGATTGTGATTTCCCTAATCATGGCCTTTCTATTAGTGAAATACCTGCATTTACCTAAACAAACCTTCACCTTCACCTTCCATTTCAAGGAGGCTATTCGACAAGATCCACGGATGGTGGTTGATTCTTTCTATTATGCAAGCGTCTTATTCTTCGCGTCTTATTTGAATATTGTGCTCGATCTGAGTCCTTATTCATGGATTATCGTGTCTTGTTCAGCCATCCTACAAGGAAACACTCTGGAAATTATTTTAAATAGAAGCTTCCAAAGGGTTTTCGGGACCATCGCCGGACTGGCAACAGCTGCTTTAATCATTATTATCCCAATCCCGCATATTTTACGGATTGGTGCAGTCGTTATTTTATACGTATTGGCAGAGTACTTTATCCCGCGCAATTATTCAATGGGGATTTTCTTCGTGACCAATATGGTCTTGATTCAATTAACCTTCCAGAATCCAAATCTTGGCTTTGACTATCTTAGCTACCGATTTGAAGGTATTGTCATTGGAACCCTGATTGGTTCATTGGCCGCTTACTTGCAATATCATCTATACAGATTTTACAGTCAGTCTATCATTCAATATAGGACCTATGATTATAAAGAGAAGATGGCCGAAGAGGTTAATCACCACGATCATCATCTATTTAATTAGTCTCCTACCCTGAGGATTGTCCTTTTTCCGGATAATATTCAGGGTATTTTTGTACTTTATTCTATTTAAATTAGGGAATAAAGTCATTACCATTGACGGGAATACCAAAACTTTCAAACTCACAGACTTTTCGAACTATATTAAATAAGTCTATCTGATAACACTTAATCAATAAGGTCAAAAATTTGAATAGATGGCTATAGGATAAAGGCGCAAGAACTTGTTGGCTGGGAGGCTGACCAAGCTCTTACGTCTTTGTTCATTGTTGGCGATGAATTAGTATTCAATATTCAATTGGTATAACCAAGCTTTTAATGTTGCTACACTGTCTAAGAAACCTTGTTTTTGGTTTTCGCCAGGTACAAATTCAATGAGGTAATGATGTTTGTTTTGGGATTCTTTTTCAATGGTTCGGATGTACTGTAACCACTCATCTTGTCCGTCAGCTAATGGATAACGGTTGTAGAAGTCCTGCCAATGAAAGACGTGAACGTTAGTAATCCACGGTGCTAAATTCGGTAAGCTTTCGATCCGTTCTTCAACCGTTAGTGACTCTGCCGGTTGCCAATATAAGTAGGCATTAGGCGCAGTAATCTCTTGCATGAGTTGTTGGGCAGATGCTGGTGTATCGGTTAGGGTGTCCATATGGTATTCCAAGGCGATAGACAGGTTGGCTTCGGCTGCCATTTTGCCGATACGGTTCGCATCTTCAATAATGTCTTGGAGGTATTCACCATCCACGTCCGCAGATCCTTCTTCCCCGGCCCAAACGCGAATGATTGACGCATCAACTATTTGCGCGATTTGGATGAAGGGCTCGAAATCATCGAATGACCCAAGGTTGTAGTAGGTCCCGTAGGATGAAGTGGTTAAACCAGCTTCTTGCATTAATTGAGCGACTTTCTCGGCTTGTGCGATATCATTTTTGGGCAGGTGGTTATCGCTACCCCATTCAATAGCTTGAATGCCGGCTTCCTTGGCTAAATCGATGATGTAGTCGACGGAATCGTCTCTAAAGGTGACTGAACATAATCCAATCATGTAAAAACCTCCTATGTAGTTTGCTTTTACTTAGATAAATGTTTAAAATGAAGAGTTTTCTTGGGTCAGGAATTCTGCTTCTTCAGCGGTAGTTTTGCGACCTAGCACCTCATTGCGGTGTGGATATCGGCCGAACTTGTCGATGATATTCTTGTGTAACTTTTCGTAGTATAAATTATTCTCGTTGCCAATTTCTTGAAAAATGGTTAGCGCCCATTTGTGGACGGTTTTAGATTCAGAATGCATAAATGGCATAACTGCGAAGATTTTTTCTTGCTCGTTAAATAAGTCATTAAAAGCTGGATGGTGATACAATTCTTGTGACAGGGCAAGAGCCATTTTATCTTGGGAAAATGACTTGGCAGATCCACGCCAGAGATTGCGGGAAAATTGGTCTAAGACAATAATTTCAGCCAAGCGTCCATAAGGATCATCGCGCCATTGCCAAAGTTCATTATTAGCAGCCGCTGTCCAAGTATCTAGAAACTGGTAGCGGATTGTGGCATCAAAATTATCATCTTTTGCGAACAACAAGTCTGCATTTTCAGCTGCAAACCAGAAATCTAGCACTTGTTGTAGGTTTTTAATAGCCATAAAATACCTCCGTTCATATTAACTACAGTCATTTGTGATTTTTGGAACCATCGCGTAGCTGTTAAATATTCATTATTAGTATATAATAAAAAGTATAATCAATCACAGAAAACACATTATATAGGAAGAAACAATTCAAATATATCTTGTGGCAGATTGGCTCAATAGAAAAGAGTTATTGATAAAGTGCTTGGGTACCCGATTGATATCCGCGAGCACCTCTATTGTGCTAAAGGATTGTGAATAAAAATAAAAAACTTCCAAGTCCTTATTATTAAATGAAAAGTCGACATTGGAAGTTCTTTGGTGAAACGACCGTTTATCTGTCTCATAAAATTTCTTGTAAAGTAAAAATTATCTTGTTATTTTACGAGGCAAATCCCTAAAAAATACCTGAATCTTTGTTATAATTGTTCTGTATTGAAAACGAGTGGAGAAGATAAATTATGAATGTAAATCACTTATCAGACCGACTAGCATCGGTCGCATCTTTTGTGAAAGATGGCGCGCGGCTGGCAGATATTGGGTCAGACCACGCTTACTTACCGGTTAATTTGGCTAGTCAAGATAAAATCACTAGTGCAATTGCTGGTGAAGTTGTGGCAGGACCTTTTCAGTCTGCCCAGCAAGAAATTGCTCGACAGGAATTAGGGCATATGGTTGAAGCGCGACTTGGAGACGGTTTAGCGGTTATTGAACCATCAGACCAAATTGACACCATTACCATTTGCGGTATGGGCGGCGCTTTAATCGTGGATATTCTAGCTCAAGGGTTAATTGACGGTAAATTAGCGACTAATCCGCGTCTTATTCTGCAACCAAATGTGGCAGAAGACAAGGTGCGTCAATGGTTAAACACCCATTCTTATGAGATCGTTGATGAAGCGATGATTGCTGAAAATGGTAAGTTTTATGAAGTGATTGTAGCGGATTACCGAGATAACCTACAACAAGAATTGACCAGTGACGATATTTTATTCGGCTTATTCAACAAAGAGAAATATGCAGCTATTTTCCAGGAAAAATGGCAATTAGAATTGAAACGGACAAACTATATATTAGACCAACTAGAACAAGCTAGTAACCGCGATGAAAGCAAGATTGCCCGTTACCAAGAATTGAAGGCAGCGATACAAGCACAATTAGCTTAAGGAGGCATTGATTTGTCACTCACAATTAAAGACTTTATCCAGCAGTTCCAAACTTTTGCACCAGAATATTATGCGGTTGAAGGGGACCCAACTGGTTTACATTTTGGTCGTCTCGACCAAGATATTCACAAGATTTTGGTGACCTTAGATATTCGCCCCGAAGTGGTTGAAGAGGCTAAGAAAATTGGAGCGGATTTCATTTTTGCCCACCATCCACCCATTTTTAAACCGGTGAAACGCCTAACGGAGGATGATCCGCAACAAGCGATGTATGCGGAAATTATTCGCTCAGGTATTGGGGTATACGCGGCTCATACCAATTTGGATGCTGCGCCAGCTGGGATGAATGCCTGGCTTTCTGATTTATACGAGGTTGAAAACTTAGAAGTTTTGCGAGCACATACGACAGATGAAGCGACAGGACAAGCTGTCGGAATTGGACGTATTGGTGATTTAGCTGAACCGATGACACTTGAAGCTTTCGGTGAATTTGTGAAAGTAAAAACGGGCGTCAATGCCTTAAGAATGGTCGTTGCTGATAAAGATAGACCTGTTAAACGGGTGGCTATTCTAGGAGGTGACGGGGGTTCTTACTTCATGGATGCACTGGCTAAGGGTGCGGACACCTTTATCACAGGTGACGTTTACTACCATACCGGTCACGATATGATTGCGGCGGGCTTGAACGTGATCGACCCAGGTCACCATTTTGAAGCAATCGTAAAATCTAAAATGACAGACAAGTTTAAGCAATGGAACGATGAAAATAACTGGCAGGTTGATGTAGTTGCTAGCCAGTTAAATACGGATCCATTTACATTTATATAGGAGGAAATACTGAATGACTTACCAAATTAAAGACCAAGAATTATTAAACCGTTTTGTGACTTATGCAAAAGAGAATACGCGCTCAAACGAGGCGAATGTGGACCAAGTGCCTTCATCACCAAACCAAGTAGCATTCGCTAAGAAATTAGCTGAAGAATTAACGACTTTAGGTTTTTCAGATGTCTTCTACAATGAGAAAGACTCATTTGTCACAGCAACAATTCCA